>QIDL01000464.1 GCA_003228415.1 Gammaproteobacteria bacterium
CTCTGCGGACCAGCCGCTCGGCGTTGGCAAGATTGGCTTCGACGTCGCTGCCTGCACAGAGCTGAACGAGGGCTACCCGGTTCATCTGGGCGGAGGAAGTCATGATCAGCTGCTGTTCTCGTGATCGGGTTGGGTACAGACAACCGGAGTACCCAGAAATTTCTCGATCGCCGGCAGATTGAAGGCGTCGTCCTCGGAGACGAAGCTGATGCTCACTCCTTCGGCACCGGCTCGACCGGTTCGACCGATCCGGTGGACATAGTCTTCCGGGTCTTCGGGCAGGTCGAAGTTGATGACATGACTGATTCCCTCGACATGGATGCCACGCCCGGCGACGTCGGTGGCAACCACGTAAGGCACGTTGCCCTCCTTGAAACGGTTCAGTGTGGAGAGCCGCTTGCGCTGAGGCACGTCCCCGGCAAGGGCTTCGCAGTGGATGTTCTGGCGGCTCAGATACTTCTGCAGTTGATGGGTCTGATCCCTGCGGTTGGCAAAAATCAGTACCCGTGGAGGCGCCACCTGAGTGAGGAATTCGGCCAGCAGATGGGCTTTTTTGTCGGCGCTGATCAGCCAGAACAACTGTCTGACCGTGTCGGTCGCGACGGTTTCCGGCTCGATAACCACGTGCTCGGGTGACAGAGTCCAGGATTTTGCCAGTCGCAGCACGTCGTCGTTGAAGGTGGCGCTGAAAAACAGGGTCTGACGGTTTCTTTTGTGCGGAGTCTGATAAACGATCTTGCGAACATCCGGGATGAAGCCCATATCGAGCATTCGATCGGCTTCGTCGATGACCAGCATCTCGACCTCTTTCAAACGGATCTTGCGTCGATTGATGAAGTCGATGAGGCGCCCGGGGGTGGCGACGAGAATGTGCATGGGCTGGCCTTCCACCTTGTCGAGCTGACGCTGAAAGTCCATGCCGCCGACCACACACTGCACGCCGATATTCATGTACTTGGCCAGGTCGTTGGCATCACTCTCGATCTGCAGTGCCAGCTCCCGCGTTGGTGCGAGTATCAGTGAGCGGGGATAGCCCGGCCGCCGCGGTTCGATGTCTGGCTCCTCCCAGATCCGGGTCAGCAGGGTGACCAGAAATGCAGCCGTTTTGCCGGTGCCGGTCTGAGCCTGCCCGGTAACGTCGTAGTCCGCCAGGCTGACCGGCAGGACGGTGCTCTGAATGGGTGTGGTGTACTCGAACTCCAGATCGGCGATGGCATGCAGCAACGGCACCGGCAGGGCGTAGTCATGAAACCGGTCTTTGTCGGGAAGAACGGGTACGTCGAAGTCTGAAGGTTGCCAGTCACTCACCGCTTTTTTATCTCGTCTTCAAAGGTCGCAAGCTTCACACACAACACGAACACCTCCATAGCGGTTTTGAGATCGGTGAGGGATGCGAAAGTCGGGGCGATTCGCAGATTCTTGTCTTCCGGATCGACCCCGTAGGGGAACGTCGCGCCGGGGGGTGTAATGGCGAGCCCGGTTTCGGCAGCCAGAGCCCCCACGATGCCTGCCAGCCCGGGTCGGGTATCCAGGGAAACGAAGTAGCCGCCTTCTGGTCTACTCCAACTGGCGATGTCCAATTCTTTGAGGCCTTCACTCAGGATCTCTTCCACCAGCTCGAATTTTGGTTTGACGATCTCGGCATGTCCGGCCATATGCGCCTCCAGCCGACCTCGCAGAAACCGGGCGTGGCGCAGTTGGTTGACCTTGTCCGGGCCGACGCTGGAGACGTTGAGGCGCTCGGTAATGGTGTCCAGGACCTTGCCGCTACCGGCCACAAAGCCCAGCCCGGCACTGGCGAGCGTTATTTTCGATGTCGAGGCGAATAACAGCACCTGATCTTCGCAGCCTTCGACACGCGCGAGATCCAGCAGAGGTGCCAGCGGTTTCCTGGGGAACTGGAAGTCGTGCACCGCGTAGGCGTTGTCCCAGAGCACCACGAAGTCGTCCGCCGCCGCGGTCCCGGGTAACGCGGCGAGCGTGGCGACGCGCTCATCGGAATAGGTGCATCCTGTCGGATTCGAATATTTCGGCACACACCAGATGCCTTTGATGTCCGGATCGTCCGCGATCAGATTGCGCACCGATGTGATGTCCGGCCCGTCGGCGTCCATCGGAACGTTGATCATCTCGATGCCGAGATGCTCACACAGAGTAAAGTGACGATCGTAGCCTGGAACCGGTGTGAGGATCTTCGGCGCTTTGCTGTTTCGCCAGCGTCGCTGGTCCGACCAGAGTCCGGATTTCAAGGCGAGTTCCACACTCAGATACATCAGCGCAAGACTCGAGTTACCCCAGCAGATCACGTCATCCGGATCTACCTCCATGATCTCCGCGCCCAGTGCCCGTGCTTCGGGAATACCTCGGAGCTGGCCATAGTTGCGGGTGTCGGTGCCATCCTCGGCGATGTAGTTGCCCTCGATGGTGGATTCGAGGCCGCTGGACAGGTCAAGCTGATCGGTCGCGGGCTTTCCCCGTGTCAGGTCCAGGGACAGTCGGTTGCCCTTCAGCAGCTCGATCTCCCGCACCAGCGATTGCGCCTGAGAGACCAGCTCGTCGAGTGTCAGTTCGGTGACCGTCGTCATGCCTGCAATCCCAGTCGCTCATCGAGCCCGAGCATCAGATTCAGATTCTGCACAGCGGCGCCCGAGGCCCCCTTGCCCAGATTGTCATATCGAGCGGTCAGCAGGAACTGCTCGTCATTGCCGAATACCATGAGCTGCATGTTGTTGGTGCCGTTGGTGGCGGTGGGATTCAGATAGCCTTCGTCGAGCAACTGCTGCGGCAGGAAGTCCATGACCTGCAGGAACGCTTCACCGGCGTAGCGCTCTGCCAGCAGCGCGGAGAGCGCCGCGCCGCTGACCGATTTGTTGAGTGTCGCACGATGCAGCGGGATCTGGATCAGCATGCCCCGATAATAATTTCCCACCAGTGGGCTGAATATGGGCTTGTGGTCGAGTCTGGCGAAGTGACGCATTTCCGGGAGATGCTTGTGCTGGAGATCCAGCGCGTAGCTGCGGGTATTCCAGGTATCGGCCTGCTCGGGCGAGAAGGTCTGATAGCGCTCCACCATGGAGCGACCGCCGCCGGAATAACCGGACAATCCGAACACGCTCAACAGCGCGCTGGCGCTCAGTAGCCCGGCATCGATGAGGGGTCGGACCAGCAGAATGAATCCTTGCGGGTAACAGCCCGGGTTGGAGACCAGACGGGCCCCGGAGATTGCCTGGCGCTGCGCGTTTGAGAGCTCCGGGCAGCCATAGATCCAGTCGTCATGGGTGCGGTGGGCGCTGCTGGCGTCTATGATGCGGACGTCGGCACCTGCCAGGCTCACCGCTTCTATGGCGGCCTGATCCGGCAGGCACAGTATGGTCAGATCCGCCGCCTTCATGAGTTCCAGACGGGCAGCCGGATCCTTGCGACGGGCATCGTCGACCTCGAGGAGGTCGATGTCGGCTCGCTCGATGAGTCGCTGGCTGATTTCCAGACCGGTGGTACCGGCCTGGCCGTCTATGAAGACACTGGTCATTTTCTTCTAGAGAGATGGCGCGGGCGCGAGATTCTAGTGAATCTGGCGCCGATCTGATAGCACTATCCGAGGATCCAGCCCCAGAACCAGCGGAATGCGGCGATACTCAGCCAGAATGCAAAAAGCGGCACGAGCAAGGTCTGAACGAGGAACAGGACGGTCAGTTCGAGTATTTGAGCGACGGAGCGTTCCACCCGCCGCTCCAGCACCGAGAGCTGGGCCTCGAGATTGAGCAGTTGACGGCCATCGTCCAACAGCGATTCGAAGCGCTGGCGGATGGAAGATTCGTCCGCCTCTACACCCGCCTCTACAGAGGGTGGTTGCGAACGCAGCGCCTCGATTTCTTCTCGAGCGCTGGTGAGTTCCAGCATGGCCGACTGCTGGCGAGCCTCCAACACCCAGGCGTCGATTCCGCCTACCGTGAGACTGACGATCGTGAACAGGAAGCGCACCAGAATGACCAGGGCCGTCAGCCGCATCAGCACCGTGGCGCCTGGCAGTTCTCGAGGCCACCAGAGAATGATCAGATAGAGTCCCAGCACACTGCTGACCACAACGCTGATGAGGGGCTCGGTAAAAATCTCGGTGAGCAGCAGCTGAGTACCGAGGGAGGCGGAGGCGACCAGCGCGAGCCAGCTGAAGCGCTCTACCAGATCGTTCAGAGGATCGAGAATTTCTCCAACGGTAATGGTGACACCGATTCCGATGGGCTGGATGGCGAGTTCGGTGCCTTGGGCGACAGAGATGACACCATTCAATCCACGGGCAATGGCGGCGGTGACCAGCGCGCGTTCCAGGGTAGCGCTCAAGCGCCGATCTGCGGTCTGTTCCAGAACGCTACTCCAGGACAGGCCGATGAGCGTCACCAGCAGCAAGCTTATCAGCGCCCGCTGCCAGGCGGTGATGGGTCCTCGATGAGCGGTGGTCGCCCTCAATGTTGCGATCGGAGCCGCGATCGGAGCTTCTTCGGTCAGTGGAATGCGCTCGCCTTCTGCTGCTCGATGAACAGCGACTCCAGCTTCTCCATGATGACGTTGCCGAGTTGG
>QIDL01000403.1 GCA_003228415.1 Gammaproteobacteria bacterium
CTCCAGCATGGTCTGGTACATCTTCAAGCCGGATCGTTATCCGGACATGATCATCCGTGCCTATTCGGAACAGGACGTGATCGAGGCGGTGAATTATGCCCGGGAGCAGGCGCTGAAGGTTGCAACCCGGGCGACCGGGCATAACCCGGCCCGCGGCAGCCTGCGGAATGGCGGCATGCTGCTTGACATGTCGCGTCTTCGTGAGGTGAGCCTCGACGCAGACGCCGGCACCGCCTGGCTCCAGCCCGGTATTCGCAGCGAGAATTTCATCGAGATCACGCATCCCCGGGGATGGTCCTTCCCGGCGGCTCACACGGGCATCGTCGGTCTCGGCGGTTACCTCATCGGTGGTGGTCTGGGTTGGAACATGACGGACTGGGATATCGCCTGTCGCTCCATTATCGGCGCCGAGATCGTAACTGCTGATGGCGAGAAACGCACGGTGTCCTCGACCGAGCATCCGGACTTACTCTGGGCGATCCGCGGCGTCGGGCCGGGATTCTTCGGCGCCGTCTTGCGCTACAAGGTGAAGTTGTTTCCCACCACCCAGGCCATCATCAAGAGCAAATACCTGGTGCCGATCGACAAGATGCCCGATCTCATGAGGGTGCTGGAGGAGATCACAGTCGCGAAGGACAGACGTTTGGAGATCATTGCGGTAGTGGGTCGGTTTTTCCCGCCCAGGGAGCCGCCGGAGCGGCGGGATCTGGTCGGTGCGGTCAGCGCCATCGCCTTCGGCCACTCCCGGGAAGACGGGCTGGCGCTCCTGGAGCCGGTGAGGCGCAGCGGGCTGCCGGCCATGAGCATCCTGAAAAAAGAAAACGCGTTGCTGAGCTGGTCGGAGCTGTATGCCGGTCAGGAAACGGATCACTCCAGCCCGAAGCGCACGGCCATCCACAACATCTGGACGGACAAACCGGCCGAGGGTTTGCTGGCGTTGGCGGAACGCATGCAGGAGGTGCCACCGCGTTCGCCGCGTTCATTCCTGCTGTCGGCCTGGGGCATCAATCCGTCCAGGGAAGACAGCGATTCGAGTTTCAGATATGCCGCTGATCACTACATTTCCTGGTATCAGATGGCGGAGACGGCCGACGACATCGAGCCGAACTTCAAATGGCTGGATGAATCGGTCGAGCTGATGCAGCCGTACACGCGCGGACATTACATCAACGAATTCAATCCGATGCGCTATCCGGAAGCACTGCAGGTCTGCTTCGGCACAGAGAACTGGAAGCGCCTGGGTGAGCTGCGCCGGAAATACGATCCCACGGGCGTGTTTCACGGCTACCTCGGGCAGACCTGATTCAAGCCGCGATGCAGGAGCAAATGGTCAATATCGCAGTGGTCGGCACCGGGCGCATGGGGCGGGGGATCGCCCTGAGCTTCGCCTGGGCCGGCTACCCGGTTGCGCTCATCGACAGCGAGGACCGGTCGACTAATGCCTTCCAGGAGCTGGCGGCTTCGGTGCAGACGGATCTCGATACGGAAATCCAGCTGCTGGCGGATACGGGCGTGTTGTCGGCGGACAGGGTCCGCGAAATTGCCACCAATACCAACATCATTGCCCGGGCCAAGAGTTGCGATGTCCTCCAGGGGGCCGATTTTATCTTCGAGGCGGTAGCCGAAGTACTGGAGATCAAAGAGAGCACTTACGCCTGGCTTAGTGAGTCCGCATCCCGACGGGCGATTGTCGCGTCGACCACCTCCACATTGCTGGCGGATACCCTGGCCGGATTCATTGCAGGCAGCGAGCGGTTCACCAATGCGCACTGGCTGAATCCCGCCTATCTTGTGCCGTTGGTGGAAATCTCGCCGTCGGGCCAGACCAGTGCAGACACGGTGGCGGCCCTCAAGAAGCTGCTGGAAGGGATCGGCAAAGTGCCGGTGGTGTGCAAGGCATCACCCGGCTACATCGTTTCGCGGATTCAGGCCCTGGCATTGAACGAAGCGGTGCGGCTGGTGGACGAAGGAGTGGCGTCAGCGGAAGATATTGACCGGGCGATCCGCGTGGGCTTTGGTCCCCGTTATTCCGTCTTCGGCTTGCTGGAGTTCATCGACTGGGGAGGTGGCGACATTCTCTACTATGCCTCCAACTATCTGGCGAAGAACATCGATGAAGGTCGGTTTTCGCCGCCGGCGACCGTCGAACGCAACATGCGCGAGGGTCGAAATGGCTTGCGTGACGGCGTCGGCTTTTACGATTACGAGGGTCGCGATATCGCGGCCTATCAGCGCCAGCGAATGACGGAGTTCGTCCGATTGCTCGAGGCGCAGTCTTTGCTACCCACTGCCGCGGGGGATCCGAAATGAAAATCGGTATGCAGTCGCTATTGACCATGACCTTCTGGGCATTCTGGTCTTTAACGGCATCGTTGGCCCATGCCGGCGATGTGGCGGCGGGCAGAGCCCAATCGATCCCCTGCCTGGCTTGCCATGGCGCGGAAGGAATCAGTGACCACTACCTGTGGCCGAATATTGCCGGACAGAGCGAACGCTACCTGGTCAAGCAGATGCGGGATTTTCGGGATGGGGCACGCGATGATCCGTGGATGAGTCCCATGGCAAGAAACTTGAGCGATCGGGAGACCGACGACCTGGCGGCCTATTTCAGTTCCCTGCCTGCCGCAGCCGGTGAGGGGGCCGCGCAGCCCAAGAAAGCCAAGACCTGTGTGGCCTGTCACAACGCGCAGATGACGGCCGCGAACTCACTGTGGCCGAAGCTCGCCGGTCAGCACAAGCGCTATCTGGTCAAACAGTTACTGGACTACAGGGCTGGCCGTCGTGCCGATCCCACGATGACGCCGCTGGCGAAACCGTTGTCGGATCAGGATGTCGAGGAGCTGGCTGCGTACTTCGCCGGGCAGTGAGATGGCCTGGGAAAACTAACGAGTTTTCATGAACATGTCACATTATCTGCTGACCGCGACTTCCTCGATTCGTCGCGGAGATATGCCAACATCTGATCCAGTGTCGACCGATCACCGATTTCGTTGGCCATCATCAGGATCATTTTCGCGCTCACCTTGAGGCTTTCATCGGTCGACAGGCCCTCATGCAGTTCGATGAGCCTGGCATAAAAGCCGTCGGGATCTTCTACATTGATTTTTGTGTGCATGACCTTGCTTTCTGGTTTAAATGGAATGTCCGGTAGCGCGCGAAAGTGCCTGATTGACCTTGGCGCGATCGAAAGACCGCCAGCGGGCGGCGACGTGCTGGTCGGGGCGGATGAGATAGTACGTACCGGGCCGGGCGTCGTAGTGCGCCTGCAGATGCGACTGCTGATCAATGATGTCGCCGTCAATCGCCGCGCATCCTGCCGGCTTGACTACCACCGTATGCACAGGGATGTCGTGATCCCGAAGAGCGCGCATACCGTCGCTGATGGATCCGCTGGCGTCGGCGAAGAGGATTGCCGTGAAATGGTCACCCAACAGATTCAGGAACCACGAATCGACTCCATCGCGGGTGATCGGCGCGTCCAAACACGGCGAGCCCGGGCGCTGTTTCGCGGAAAAGTCTTCTGCATCCGGCGTATTCAGCGTGGACTGATCCAGTGTGCAGGGCACGGACAGGCGGCCGCTGTTCACGAAATGGCGGGCAAATTCGAAGTCCCGCGCCAGTTCGAGCGTGGCGTCGCGGAATGCCCTGCTGACCTCGCTCTTGGGTGTCATGAAATCCGTGCTGCGCGATGAATTCAGAATGTTCTCATCAGCGCCGTAGATGCGTTCCTCGTCATAACTGTGCAGAAAACCACTCGGTGCCTTGTCTTCGAGGATCAGGGCCAGCTTCCAGACCAGGTTGTCGACATCCTGAATGCCGCCGTTGGCGCCCCGGGCGCCGAACGGGGAGACCAGATGCGCGGAATCGCCGACGAAAATGACCCGGTTATGCACGAAGTTTTTCATGCGCCGGCACTGGAAGGTATACAGACTCACCCACTCATAGTCGAAATCAATAGCGTTGCCTATGAACGCCCTGATCCTGGCATCGACGCTCTTTTCGTCGAGCGCGGCTTCCTTGTCGATATCCCAGCCCATCTGGAAATCGATGCGCCAGACATCGTCGGCCTGCTTGTGCAGCAATGATGTCTGGCCGGGATTGAAGGGGGGATCGAACCAGAAGCGGCGCTCCGCAGGAAAATCGGCCTTCATTCGTACATCTGCGATGAGGAAATGGTCCTCGAAAACGCGCCCTTCGAAGTCGAGGCCCAGCATGTCGCGCACCGGGCTGCGGTGGCCGTCCGCGGCAATCAGGTAATCACAGGTCAGTCGGTAGTTGCCGGCGGGCGTCTTGACGGTGACCGCCACCAGATCCGGGTCGTTGTCGACGGCGATCACTTCGTTCTGCCACCGCATGTATATCCCTTCGTGATCGGCGAGCAGGTCGACTAAAAACTCCTCGGCGTAGTACTGCTGCAGATTGATGAATGCGGGAAATTTCTGCGCCTTGTCTGCGAGCAGGTCGAATGTATATAAAGGATCAGGCTGATCGCCGAAATAAACCTTGCCCACATTCCAGGTGACGCCTTGTTTAAGCATCCGCTCGCCACTCCCCAGCCGGTCGAGAATC
>QIDL01000593.1 GCA_003228415.1 Gammaproteobacteria bacterium
CACAAGGGCTCCGTGGGCAAACCGGGCGCCATGTGTGAGATGAAGATCGTCGGAGAAGCGGGTGCAACGATGCCCACCGGCGAGGTGGGTGAAATCTACATCCGACCGCTATCGGGCCCCGGCAGCACCTATCGCTATATCGGCGCCGAAGCGAAATCCATCGAAGGTGGCTGGGAAAGCCTCGGCGATCTGGGCCGCATGGATGAGGACGGTTATCTATACCTCTCCGACCGGCTCACCGACATGATCCTCTCGGGCGGCGCCAATATTTACCCGGCCGAGGTGGAAGCCGCCATCGACGCCTACCCCGGTGTTCGTTCTTCCGCGGCCATCGGCGTGCCCCATGAAGACCTGGGTAATGCCATCCATGCCATCGTCGATATACCGGATGGGTCGGTCAGCGAGCAGGCGCTGCTCGATCATCTGGCCGAGCGTTTGGTGCGCTACAAGATTCCTCGCACGCTGGAATTCGTCACCGAGCCGCTGCGTGATGACGCCGGAAAGGTCCGTCGTAAAGCACTCAGGGCAGAACGGGTCCGCTCGAACTAGTTTCCGGAGGAGACACCGGCGGCGGTTGGATTCTGAACTGAGAGATCTGAATCTCTGCGCCGTGGTTGGCATAGTCCCCAGTGGCACGGCCGGCACGGAACTCACCCCAGTTAATTGATTCATAGCAGGCCGGACGGGCAGCCGACACCGCCCCCGGCAATGGCGCATAGTTCGTTTCATAGCTGGGATTGTAGAAAAACGGGGCGCTGTCTAGCGGTCGTTGGACCAGACCTGGACGATGTCTCCGATGTTGATCACCAATGCGCCGGGATGGGGCTCGAGGGTATGCCAGCGGCCATCATGCTGGAATTACAGTCCTGACTGATCGTCCTGCAACAACACCGTCAGCGCTCCCGCATCGGTATGGTGGCTGATACCGAGATGGTCATCGGGGGCTCCACAGCGTGGATAGAAATTGAGCCTGAGAAAGCTGGTCTGATCGGCCCCGAAACAGCCGCTCAGATGCTCCGGCGGCATCCCCAGATTGCGGCTGATGGCTGCCAGCAATCGCACCGCAACCTGTTCGCAGGCCGTATAGAACGCCTCCATGCGGGGCTTGAATTCTTCCAGCCCCTCTGGCCATTGCGGGACGCTGCCGCTCATGGGCCCACTCCGGACTGCGGGACCGTAGTCGAAAATCTCCTTCCAGTCCCGAACGTTTTTCGTCAGTTCCCGATCGAAAAACCCCCAGGCATTGTCCTCGGTTCGTTCGATGGCCACTTTCTGCTGATACTCGCCGCTGCATTCGGATGGTATCGAGAGATGCGGGCGGTGGTTGATTAATCCTGCGTTGAATTCAGACGAAAACCACAGTTGGGTGCTGGGTCGGCGCTTGCGTGTTACCTACTGATGGGTACGGTCAACTCGCAACGTCAGTCCCGCCCACGCCGCGGCCAGCAGCATCAAGGCACCGTTGATGAAAAACGGAATATCCTGCCCCACATTGTCATAAATCCAGCCTCCCAGAATTGGACCTAGAGACATGCCAATACCAACAACCAGTTCGTAGACGCCATACACCCGTCCTCGTTCCTGGTCATTGGCCAGATCTCCCACCATGGCCTGGCGGGCAGGGTCAGCCATGGCGCCACCAACTGCCGAGAGCGTATACAGCACCACCAGCCAGATGAGGTTAGGCAGAAAAGGAAATGCACTGTAGAGCAACCCAGTCAACAGGAATCCGGCTGCCATGATCTCTGCTCTACCGAATCGATCGCTGAGTTTGCCCATCCGTGAGGGCAAGAGCATATACACAAGACCTGCCGGAAAAAACGCCCAGCCCAGGGTCATCATGTTTACGGTGTGATGGTCCTGCAGGTAAATCAGGTAGATCGGCTGGATCAAGGCCTGGGCAAATCCAGCAACAAATACCACCATCATGAGGCGGATCAATCGTGGTTTGAGATCAAGACCCCGCCAGGGGTGCCAATCGAAAGAGCCGTCCTGCTCGGGGCGGGTTTCCGGCACATGCCGAAAGGCGAAAAATGCACCGAGCAGGGCCATCAGGGAATATCCGACAAAGGCAATCTGCCAGCCCAATGACTGTTGCAGAGCACCGATGAGAGTAAAACCCAGCATGATGCCGAGCATGCCTCCCCGGGTCTGTTTTTCCGTGTTTCTACCCATCGCAACTGCGCGATCTGCCGGAGTGGTGAGGTCTGTCGTGATGGTGTCTACAGTGATCAGCATCAAGGATGCGCCAACACCCTGCATCAGCCTCGCCAAATAAAGTGTTTCAAGTGATGAAGCCCTTGAAAAGATCAGGCTTGTGGCGGCGTAGACCAGCAGCGCGGAAATCAGAAACCAACGACGACCGTGGCGATCGAGACCGACGCCAACCAGCGGGCGTATGACGATCAGAGAAATCGTGAACACCGTAAAGAGTCCGCCGATCTCCATTGCTGACGCGCCCAGGGCTTTGGCGTATATAGGCAACGAGAACGAGAGGAAAATAAGAGGAAACGAGGCAAAAAAGAGGGGTTTGTGCAGAACGCCGGGAGAGACAGGCTGAGTCATCGCCATTCCTGAACTCTGGCTCGTTGGACTAATCTCTTTCGTAGGTACCGACCAGCCGGTTCATGCCAATCAGGTTCGGCTCGATGCGTGCCAGCAATTGACCCATGGTCAATCCTGCTTCCAGGCTGGTATCGTCACTGAGCGCCAGAATCCAGAAATAGTACTGGTGCTTACCATGGCCATTCGGAGGCATGGGACCACCATATCCCTCTTTTCCAAAGTCATTCTTACCTTTGGTGTAATCGTCAGTTGCCTGATCGAGGCCGTTCGCTGAGCCTGGTATGTTGTACAACACCCAGTGAACAAAACCGTAGGTGCCGAGGTTGGTGACCAGAGGCGCGTCCGGGTCGTGACAGATAACGGCATAAGCACTTGCTTCTGGCGCATCTATCCAGCCTAGCGCGGGGGAGATGTCTTCTCCTTCACCAGTGTATTGAACAGGTATCGCGCTGCCCTGATCGAAAGCAGTGCTGGTCAGTTTCATATTTGATAGTGCAAATCCCATAATGCGTTCCTCACTTCAGTAAGAGTCAGTATGGATTAACGCGCCAGCGTCGCTGGATATCAAGGGACCTCTGAAGAGAATGTCAGATCAGGGTCAACGCCTAAAGATCTTCTGCGCCAACGATACTCAGGACTTCATTACAGCCGTCTTCAATCATTGAAGCCCTGGCGTCTCTCATTATTTTCTCGATGGGATATTCCTTGCTTAATCCATTGCCGCCGAAAATTCCCAGGGCCTCACTTGAAACGTCAAATGCAACCCGGGTCGCGTAGGTCTTGGCTGCGATCGCGTAGTGTAGTTTGCCTTTGTCTGTCGCGCTGTTGATGATTGACACCTTCCGGGCAAAGTTACTGGCAGTTTCGACTTTTCGATACATATCGAACAGACGCAGTTTGACGCTCTGGTGTTCGCAGATGAGTTTACCGCCCTGAACCCGTTCTTTTGAGTATTGATTGGCGAGATCGAAAGCCGACCTTGCCACACCTGCAAAGGTGACGCCCATCCATGAGTTCGCCATCGTGAGGGTGCCGAGAAGTGCCGTCTTGTAGGTATCCTGATCAAACACCATGTAATCTGCAGGGATTCTCACCTCATCGAAAAAGACTTCACCCTGGGGCATGGAACGCTGGCCAATCTTGTTGAGGGGCTTGCCTTTGGAAATGCCTGGTAAATCCAGCGGGACGATCGCCACTCCGCCACCTTCGAAACCGCGGTTTCCTTCAATAGTGCAGTAGAGGGCCATGACGGTTGCAATGGGCGCCGCCGAAACCCAGCTGGATTTTTGCCCCTTAATGACATATTCATCACCATCTTTTGTAGCGATACAATTTGCTCTGACGCTGGGGTCGTTGAAGTGAGGTTGGTTCATGGCGAGTGTATCACTGCCGTGATCGGGCTCGGTGATCGCCCAGCAGCCGATCTCCTCCGGATTATCACCGCCGTATCGCCTGATGAGTTCCTCGTGGCCGCTCATGTTGGCAATCCAGCTGACGAGGCCACCACCCTGTGTTGTCAACGTCAGGGCAAGTCCTGCGTCCCCCCAGCCCAGTTCTTCCGAGATAATGGCGTTAATTCTCGCTCTCTCGATCTGAGTCATTTCAGAGTCATCCGTCGAGAGAGTATTTATGCCGAAATCCCGGTACTGGGACATGGCGTTCCAGACCACTGAATCTTTGTCTATTGTTTGCTGCGGATCCTGCATCCTGTCGAGCTCCTGGCCGACTGGTCTCATCACTTCTTCTGCGAAGCGGTGAACTGCTTCCACCATGGCTGTTTCGGTTTCCCCGAGGTCCAATTCATAGTCTATAGATGACATTTCACTCTCCTGACGTAGTTATCTGGTCTGGTGTTTTCTCTGCTTCAATCCCCGCGTGAGCCGAGCTATAAGTGAGCCGAGCCCCGCAGAAGTAATACTTCACTGGTACCATCTTCGATCATTGATGCCCCGGCATCACGCACTATTTTTTCGATAACACAGTCCTTACCA
>QIDL01000497.1 GCA_003228415.1 Gammaproteobacteria bacterium
AGCGCCTTCCGATGACCCGCTTTCGGAGATACTGGGGTCGGTGCGCAGTACGGTGACGTCCTGTTGATCGTGCTGTGCCACTACGTCCTCGGTCTGGCCAGCACCAGTGAAACGTTGTCTCTGGCCGCACCGGCCAGGCATCGCTCGAGTATTTTATCCGCCGCCATTCCGAGACCTTCCTCAGAAAGTTCGGAGCAAAGCTCGCTATCATCCAGTTCGCGATAAAGACCGTCGCTGCAGAGCAGAAACGTGTCCTGACTGCCAACGTCGAAAACTGCAATATCGAGATTCAAGATGGTCTGACCACCTACTGCCCGAGTGATGATGTTGGTATCCGCGGCCAGCGCATCCGCTTCGCTCACGGTTCCGGAATCCAACAGATCTGAAACCGGATTGTGGTCTCTGGTAACCTGTTCCATGCGCGAGCCACGCTTTCGATAGAGACGCGAATCACCCGCCCAGAGAACGACACCCACGTCGTCCTCGACCAGCATGGTGACCACGGTGCTGCCAACCGTTCCGCCCTGGCATTGAGTTTGCGCATGAAGGCGCAACTCATCGTTGACCGTAACCAGCACATCCTCGACCCGATCCACATCGTTGGCGAGCGAACCATCGAGCTGAACTCTGGACAGTGCATCCGTAATGGCCTGACTGGCCACATCACCGGCCATATGACCGCCCATGCCATCCGCTACTGCCCAGAGTTTTACATCGGGTCGACAGAGCACCGAATCTTCGTTGTCCTTACGCCGATTGCCTTTATGGCTCTGCTGCGCTGAATCCCAGGTAGTCGTCATATTGCTGTTCAGGTATGTCGAAAGCGGATGGCAGTCTCCGCCGTGAGCGGTTCGCCCAGCGCGATCCAGCCATTACCCCAGAGGCGCAATTCACCGCGCCGCAGGAAAGTCACACGCTCATCTTCGGTCTGCACGAACGTACCGTTGGTGCTGTGATCGACCAGCACATAGAACTGCTTATGGCACTCAATATGGGCATGGGCTCGGGAAGCATGGATATCGTTAACGGTAAGGTCGGCATTCGATGCCGTTCCAAGCACCACATCACCATCGCCAGTCAGAACCAGGTGCCGTTCGTGCCAATCCAATACGAGTTGCGAAGCTTCGTGCGCGTCCATGTCGCAGCAGGCCTCAAGTTAAAGCTGGACAAGAAGGATAGGGGACACCTCCTCAAGGAGGTGGGAACTGGTTCACACCCTCGGTGAGACCAGCGTCCTGTCTCATCAATAACCTGCATATTCAGGTTATCGGTGAGACAGGACACCCGAACGCGTGATCATTACCCGGCATGCGGAAGGGCCGCTCAATGCATGTAGTTGAACATCTTGCGTCGATAACCGGTGGCCAGCTCGGATCCTTTTCCAAGCAGGACGAAGATCCGGAGCATGGTGGTGCGACCAAGATCGTCACGGAAGTCGCGATTTTGCTGGAGGATCGTCATCGCGTGATCGAGCGCAAGCTGATAACTACCTGCAGCAACCTGCACGACGGCGAGCTGATAGTGTGTTTCGAGATTATCGGCATCCTCGGTCAGTCGATCGGTCAGGACATCCAGACTTTCCAGCCCGGCGGCCTCTTCGGCGAATTCAAGACGGAGTTGAGGCCTTTCTCGATCTTTCGTCTCTTCCGGAATCCCCGTTAGCACGGTCCGCGCATCGTCGAGTTTGCCCTGCATAACCAGAATGTCGGCAAGTTCCACTCGAAAACCCTGATTGTTCGGCTCCTCGGAAATGACCTGCTGCAACAGGTTCGAAGCCGTACCGAATTCCCGATTTTCGATCAGTTCAGCAAGCTTGTCCTGCAGGACCTCCGATGAGCTCAAGGTGAGCCGATCCAACAGGCTACGCAGCGCTTCCTCCGGCTGAGGCCCATCAACCTGCTCTGTGATCTGACCATTCTGAATCACACGGATGCTTGGCAACCCCTGAACCTTGAGATGCTGAGCCAGCGTTTGATCATGCGCAACATCGACAAGACCCAGCATGACTTTGCCTTGAAATTGAGCGACCAGCCTCGCCACCATGTCACGAGTCTCAACCGAGGGTGGCACCTGTTCCGCCCAGAACACCAGCAAAACAGGCAGTTGCTTCGATCGCTCAATCACATCTGCTTGAAAGGTTTCGGGGCTGACATCGAAGTGGAAGTTGTTTTCACTCATTTAAATCGCCGAATACGGGCTGCGAATTACGAAGCTGGGCATTCTACACCAGTTGTTGATACATCTGCGGAGCCAAGGGCTGGTCCGTTCAGATGGCTTTTTAGGCCAACCCGATTAGCGCACAATGCGGTTATGACCCGAATCTCTCGATCATTCCTGGCCCTGCTCATTTTCTGTCTAACAGGCGTGCTCCTGGTAATTCCGTACTACGAAGTGTGGCGACACCGGCCACCGGACTTTTCTCAATACTCGGCGGGAGAGGCGCGCAAATCTGCATTTTTCGGCTACCTGAAGCCGATCATCGACAGCGAAAATGCCTTGCTCCAGTCCAGGCGCGCACGCCTGCAACGGCTGCAGTCAGGCACCTGGAGCAAGCGCGATCGCCTCTGGGTGGAAGGAATGGCAAAGAACTACACGTTAGCGGCGCGACTGACCGAAGATTCGTTGATCAGTACATTGCTTGAACATGTCGATTCGATTCCATCCTCGCTGGCGCTGGCCCAGGCAGCAAAAGAGTCGGCCTGGGGAACCTCCCGTTTCGCAGTGAAGGGTAACAACTACTTCGGCCAGCGCTGCTACGACAAAGGCTGCGGTCTTATACCGGGTTCCCGCAGGCCGGGGGAGCGCTTCGAGGTCCGGCAGTTCGACTCCGTCCAGGCATCGGTTGCAAGTTATATGAACAATATCAATAGCCACCGGGAGTACGCGTCGCTTCGAGACTATCGCGCTCGGCAGCGTCGCCTGGACAAACCAGTCAGCGGCATTCAGGCGGCCGAGCGAATGACCCAATACTCAGAACGACGCCAGGCATATGTCGATGAACTGCAATCCCTGATTCATTTCAACAAACTGGATAAAGTGCCGTGAAGGTCCTGAGCCTGGTCGCCTGGCTTGTCATGCTGACAACTACCGCCGGAGCCACCCAGGCCGGCAGTGCCAAGGTGCTGCTCTACCATCACGTATCAAACGATACGCCAGCATCGACCAGCGTTACCCCCGAAGTATTCGCAAGCCATCTGAAGCTGCTCGAGCGAGGCGGCTATGAGGTGGTCTCACTCGAGCGCATCGTCAGAACGCTCCTCGACGGAGGCGTACTCGAATCCAACTGGGTGGCCATCACCTTCGATGACGCCTATAAAAGCGTGCTCACGGATGCCTTACCGGAACTGCAGCGCCGGGGCTGGCCGTTCACCGTATTCATCAGCACCGATTTCATCGACCAGCGCTACGGGCTGTATCTGAATTGGGACGAGCTACGACTACTGGAAAGCCAGGGCGGGCTCATGGCGAACCACAGCCGGTCGCACGAACACCTGGTGCGGATTCGACCGCAGGAAAGTGCTGAGAAGTGGTTGACCCGGGTGACCGGTGAGGTCATCCAGGCACAGGGGCGCCTCGATGCAGAACTCGATCACCCGGCAAGACTGTTTGCCTACCCCTACGGAGAATTCAGCGGGGATCTCGCCAGGCTCATGCGATCACTGGGCTTTTCGGCATTCGGTCAGCAATCCGGTCCGGTCGGCTCGACCTCTATTCCCTATGCGATTCCACGCTTTCCACTGGCAGGTGGTTTCGATGATGTGAAGAGTCTCGCCGAGAAGTTGAAGACCGAGCATCTGCCACTGGCAGATCCTCAGATACCTGCAACAGTATTGGCGCCAGCCGCACCGGCGCCGACGTTGAAGTTGCGCATCGATGCACCCGGCGTCCGGGAAGATTCACTGAACTGCTTCATCAGCGGTCAAACCACCTTGACCATGCACTGGTCCGATCCACAGACAGTCGAAATCACTGCTGATCATCCAGTTGGCAGCGGCCGCAGCAGGTACACCTGCACCGCCCCGTATCCAGGAATTCGTGGCGCCTACTACTGGCACACTCATCTCTGGATCCAACCGAGGCGCGACGGATCCTGGTATGACGGCTAGTGTCCCCCCTCTCGACCGACCTAGGGTCCCTAGATTTCCGGGCCAGGTCCAAGGCAGCCGGGTCGTTCTGACAGAATATCGATGACCTCGGCCATCTGAGCGTCATTCAGATCTCCAGCCGTGATGCTGGACCCGCACAGATTCAAAGCCGCTGGCGGAACCCTGGATTCGGCGACAAAACGCTCCAGCGCCGCACCACCACCCTCAAGCAGGTCCAGTGCCACCGCCGGGCTCAACACAGCGGCCTCTTCGAGTACCGGAAATTCGATCGCGTTATGAAGTAGCGTCAACAACTTCGGTCCGATGAGTTGAGCAACCATTGGACCTTCATGACGGCTGAGAATTCGCTCGGCGCTGTAACGATAAAACGGCAATACCGAATCGTTTGCGGCAAAGGCCATGAAAGCATTGTGGATCTTCCGATATACCCGCAGCTTTTTGTC
>QIDL01000262.1 GCA_003228415.1 Gammaproteobacteria bacterium
CGCGTTCGCGGTCATCCTGCTGCTGCTGGCGTTTCTATTCACCCTGCGCAGGTCGCGGCGCGACATCCTGCTCCTCGGTGCGGTCTTCATCGGCATGATCTTCCTGGTGTACTTCGCCATCGGTCTGGGTCTCTTGCAGACCGTGCGCTTGTCCGACGATCCCCACTTCGTGGCGCGTGCCGGATCCTGGCTGCTGATTGCTCTGGGGTTGATAAACCTGGTCGAGTACGCGTTCCCACGGTTTCCGATCAAGTTGCACATGCCCGCGATTGCCGCGGCACGCACCAAAGAGTTGATCAGAAAATCCACGCTGCCGGCGACTGTGGCGGCAGGCATCCTGGTGGGGCTTTGCACATTCCCCTGCTCCGGTGGCATCTACGTCGCCGTGATCACATTGTTGAACGCCAAGACCACGCTCGCCTGGGGAGTCGGCTACCTGGTTCTGTACAACGTCATGTTCATCTTGC
Organism: Gammaproteobacteria bacterium; assembly: GCA_003228415.1. Lineage (GTDB taxonomy): Bacteria > Pseudomonadota > Gammaproteobacteria > Pseudomonadales > Azotimanducaceae > SZUA-309. The sequence continues at coordinate 468 of QIDL01000262.1, forward strand.
CGCTGGCCGCCATCTTGCTGGCGACGGGAAACCGGGTCACGGCCAAAGCCTGGGCGCAGTGGGAGCGCGCGCACACCCTCAATTTGAGATTGTGGTACGGCGTCGTGATGGTGGCTCTGGGGGCGGGCATGCTGATGTGGGCGATCGCCTGAGAGTGCGAGCGGCAGGACCGATGCGAGGACCACAGTATCGATATGGAGAGGCTAGCCATGGGTAAGAAAGCACATCGCAAACATGTCGCGTCGAAACCGCGTCCAGATCCGGCCGCGTCCAGGCCGCGCACGAAAAAGCGCGTCTGGCTGCTGACCGCGATAGCCGGCTTACTGATCGTGGCGGGTGCCGCCTTCATGCTGCCGGATAGCCCGGAGGCAGAGCTCCAATACACGCGCGACGAGATCGTCTACGACCGACCGATTGATGCCGTGCATGAAATGAAGCCTGAATCGAAGATATCGTTCCTGCCGCTCATCCAGCCGCAGCCGAAAATCGAAATTCCTACGATGTTCTATGATCTTGGCCACGTCGGCGCAAAAGCCGTGGTCGAGCGAAAGTTCATAATACGCAACACCGGCGAGGCGCCGCTCACAATCAGCCGCGCGTACACCACGTGTGGCTGCACGACCGCGCATTTGACTGCCAGGGTCATCCCGCCGGGCAAGGCGGCGTTGGTGACGCTTACCTTTGACGCCGGTTTCCACGATGCGCGCGGCAAGCGCGTGGAGCGCGGACTGATCATCGAAAGCAACGACCGCCGCAATCCGAAATCCGAGCTCTGGGTGCGAGCCGCGGTAGGCTGGAGCTGAGCCGAGGGCCGTATGCGCAAAACGGTTTCCATGCTGCTGCTGGGCAGTTGGTTGTTGGCAGCCTGCACGCCACCCCCACCCGACATAGACGTGCCGGCTACCTTTGATATGGGCGCCATTGTCAAGGGCGAGCGCGCCGAGGCTTACATCCCGGTGCGAAATCTGGGTGACGGACCACTGACGATAGAGGCGGTCAGCACCTCGTGCGGTTGCACCACCGCGACGCTTTCGCCTATGACGATTCCGCCCGCCGGAGAGGCGCAACTGCGCGTCGAGTACGATTCGAGCGTCCATGGCAATGACCTGGGAAACATGGAGCGCTTCGTCTTCATCTCATCCGACGATCCTGACGAAGACGACGTGCGAATCACGCTGACGGTGACCGTAAAGGAAAACGGATCGTAACTACTGCGGGCTCCCGCCTTCGGCTTCACCACTCCCGAGCCGTGTGCTCCTCAACCGCACCCGGCGTCGGCTGCGCTGATTCTCTAGGCCTTGGATGAAACGGCTTTGCCGCTGTTAACGAGCTCCGCTGCCTCTCCTTTCGAAAACAGCATTCCGATCAAGGCAATCATGAAAATCAGCGCACCGGAAAGGACGATTACCGCACCAGGATCCTTGTTCACAGTGAGAACTGCATAGGACGCGTAGTCGAGGCCGGAGAAGACGAGCTCGTAGCCGTCGAGCGAGAGCGACATCCAATCGGGGAAATTCAGGAAGACCCAGCCGGTTTTCACTGGCGTTTCTCCCTTGTAGATCTCCAGCTTCAGTGCGGGGTTGCTGAATGTGTCGGAGGCGGAGTACACCTTGCCCGCGTTATCCATGGCAAAGTCGGGTACGAAACGTGCTGGAACGATCCGGTAACCTTGAAAATTCGTACCGTCCTCATCCCGAAACTCGAGCACCAACGTCTCCGAGACGTCACTGCCCGACGCTTCGAGTCGAACCCCCCGGGGCGCCTTTCCATGGTGGACCAGGTAGACCGCGTTGCCTCTATGTAACAGCGGCTCGTTCAGTCGCACCACCTTGTCTCTGATGACCTCGTTACCTTTGATGAGGCTGAGGTACGCGTCCATCTTCTCCATTCGTCCCCGATCCGAAAAAACCACGTCCATTTCATTCAAGCGGATAGACCATTCCGGGTCCTGGGGAAACGGCAGACTGGCGCCCTCGAAAAGGCGGTTATCCGGCGCCCTGAACCCGGACGCACTCGAAATGAGGTGTCCGACCAGGCCGATGACGAAGCCAAGATGGACCGCCTGCGATAGAAGCCTCCTGCGTCTCGATGCCGTCGTTCGCTGGCGCGTCCTGAACAGTGCGGCAGACGATTCGATCGTGCACGCGACTGTGTTGAGAGCGAGCAGGCCCATGAGAAAAAGAAGCAGGAAGATCCACCACGAAAGGCCAAGGTTGTCCAGGCCTTTCCCAAATAGCCAGTAAAAGAAGACCTCCAGATCGATGTCCCCGAGGGTCTCGGGGAAAAAAGAGATCAGCAGAGAACCGATAAGTACGTCCACCGCAATCAGCATGGTCAAGATAACCGTCAAGCGGGCAGAGTTAAAAAATCGCCAGACGTTCCTCATGGTCCCTCACAATTGGTGGGAGTTAGTAAGAAAGATACCGACGCCCAGGTAGGCGAACAATACCAAACCAAAACCGCCGACGGCCATGACGGAAGCCCTTCTTCCCCGCCATTCCTTTACGATGCGGGTGTGTAGCACCCCTGCAAAATAGAACCAGAGCAGCAGCGATACTGCGCTCTTGGGTTCCCAGAGCCAGTAAAGCCCCCATGCCAGGTAGGCCCAGATCGCTCCCAGCAGCATGGACACCGAAAAGAACGTGAATCCCCACAGGGTCGACCTGTACGTTATCTCCTGAAACAGCTTTAGCTCGGCAGCGTCGCCGTTCTTTTCCTTGAAAAGGTAAACGGCACCCGCGGCTGCAGCAAATGTAAAGAGCGCATAGGCGAAAAAGGAGGTGATCACATGGACCTCGAACCACCACGTCTCGAGGATGAGTGGCAGTGGATAGACGCCTGGATCAGAGAAGGCGGCAAGCAGGAGAGCAAGCACGATTACGGGGGTGGTCAACAGCTCTGTTGTCCTGAACCGATAACGAAACAGAAGTATTGCGTTCAGCAGCGCAACGGACCAGGCAAAGAAGAGCAGGGTCTCGTATCTCTTGGCCATGGGCGCATGACCGGTTTCCATCATCCTGAGGATCAGGACGGTCGTAAGGAGCGAGAAGGCGGTGACCAGCGCGTATACCGACACAGTCCATACCCGCTGACTTCGGCTGGCCGCGTCTACGATGCTGCCGGCGAGGCTGGCGCCATAGAAGACGATGGACAGCCAGAGAAGCAAACCGATCATTGCTGAAATTCCATGCGTTGATGCCGGCCCCGTGAAAACAGGAAACCGAATCCCGGGAGCCACACCCGCCTGCATTCTATCAAAAACGATCTTGACGACGGCAATGTAGTCGAGTCGTTCCAGGTCGTGGAAGGGCTAAGGGCTTTGTGGTTGACTTAAATCATTGCCTGTTCATCTTGGAGTTGCCCGGTGAAGGGAATTCAGGTAGGGGCCGGGTAGGCTCTGTTATGATGACCGCAGCCCGATGATCGGGGGCACTGAGTCGTCAAACTGAAAAATGATGTCGCAGTGAGAGATTCGCCATGAAAAGCCGTACCAATAATCAACAGGTAGTGGCGGCGGCAGGGCGTCTGATTCTGCGGCAGGTCCTGGCTGACTACCGCGGGCCGGTGGCGGTGCGACTATGGAATGGGGAACTGGCTGTGGGACAGACGGATGCGCCTTGCACCGTGATTTTCAAACAGCCCTCGGTACTGCGCGAACTGGTTCTGCATAGAAATGTGGTGCGCCTGGCCGAAGCCTTTCTGGCGGAGGAAGTCGATATCGAGGGCGACGTCGAGCGTCTGTTTGATCTGGTCTCCTATTTGCGAGACCTGGTCCTGCGCTGGTCGACCAGGCTGCGGGTGATGCGCCAGGCATTCAGGCTGCCGCACCTGCATCATGGGAAGAGCGCGCAGGCTATACGCGCCGGAGGTGCCGAGCGGCGGAACACGAAAGAGAGCATCGCCAACCATTACGACGTCGGCAACGACTTCTACCGTTTGTGGCTGGATCCGGAAATGGTCTACTCCTGCGCCTATTTTTCCGGTGTCGATCAGACACTGGATGACGCCCAGCGGGACAAACTGGATTACATCTGCCGCAAGTTGCGCCTGACCCCGGGCCAGACCCTGCTGGAT
>QIDL01000477.1 GCA_003228415.1 Gammaproteobacteria bacterium
CAGGGCCAGACCGAGCCTGGACTTTGGAAAGGAGTCGGTGATGAGGGAGTAGGCCGCGGGAGAAAGTGCCGCCTCGCCCACGCCAACCCCGACGCGCGCCAGAAAAAGTTGCCAGAAGGTTCGCGCCAGACCACACGTGGCCGTGGCGACACTCCAGACGATTATGCCGGCAGAGATGATGAACGGCCGCGGCCCCACGTCCGCCCATCGGGCCAGAGGCAGACCCATGATCGCGTAGAACAGTGCGAAGGCGAAGCCGATCAGCAGACTGAACTGCGTGTCGGTAATCTGCAGATCCGCCTGAATCGGCACAATGAGCAGAGCGATGATCTGCCGGTCCACGAACGACAGGATGTAGGCGATCATGCACAACGACACGGTATACCAGGCGTAAACCGAAGATGGTCGTCCGGCCGCGGCAGCCATCACGCCCTTACTGGTCGACATGATCTCCCTTTCTTGCCCCTGTGGCGATCTACTCCTGACGATTCTAGACGAACGCGGGGCCGGGGTCTGCTCCCGCGTCGTGGGCCTGCGGCGAAGCGACTACAGCGGTTGCCGTTGCGCCGTGATATCCACGCCACACCCGGTAGCTGTTATTGCGCTTGTTCGACCAGCGCTGGCAGCCGTTCGTCAGATTTTCAAGAATCACGATCCATCACCCACCCGACGCTTCAAATTGGCACCACAACAGGAAGTTTCGCTCGGACTCAAGCCCTGTGACGGCGCCAATCCGGCTCGCTTGCCAATCAACGGAATTGACATAATGGCCTTGACCGGGCTGTGACAAATACGGACTGGTAGATCGCCCGAAAGCTCTATACACTTTTTCGGCAATCATTACACGCAGGAAGTCATTGATTTCTGTAGGGACATACCGACCCGCGCAGGAGCGCTGAACTATGCTCGAAATCATCATTCACGGACGTGGCGGACAGGGCGCGCAGACCGCGGGCAACCTGCTCGCGCAGGCCTTTTTCAGGGAAGGCAAACAGGTGCAGAGTTTTGCGACCTACGGTGGTGCCCGTCGTGGGACTCCGGTGAATTCCATGATCCGTATCGATGACAAGCCGATCCGCTTGCGTTGCGACATCGAGCGAGCGGATGCGATCCTTTGTTTTGACAGAAGCCTGCTGGATGCACGCTTACTGCATTGGGCGGACCGGGACACGATGATCGTGGTCAACTCGGCCGGACTGCGGGAAAACTATTCGAGTCTGGGCGACTACCGGATTTATCCCATCGATGGGGTCGCCCTCTCACAGGACCACGAACTCGGGCGAATCGTCAATTCCGCGCTGCTCGGTGCGTTCTGTTGTCTTCTCGGCTCACCCGCACTCGACACGATGAGTACCACGATTCTCGAAGCGGCACCCGTGAAACAAAAAAGAAATGTTGCCGCCTGCCGGGCCGGATTCGAGGCAGCCATGCGCCAGTTCGTCCGGAATGAGCCCATCCGGGAGGCGGAAGCGAGATGAACGAACCGGCACCGGCCATCTGGACGACGAAAACCACCGAAGTCGTCAAGACCGGCAGCTGGCGGGTGGCTCTGCCGGCCTATGTGAACCCCCCGGCGCCCTGCCGCAACGCATGTCCGGTGGACGGCGATATCGCGGTCTGGATTCGGCACATCGAGAGCCAGGCATACCGGGACGCGTGGTTGACCCTGATCGACAATAACCCGTTCCCGGCGGTCACGGGCCGGATCTGTCACCGGCCCTGCGAAAGCCCCTGCAACCGGGGCCGGCTCGATGAACCCATCGCTATCCGCAGCCTCGAGCGCTTTGTAGGCGATATGGCACTCGAGCAGGGCTGGGCCTTCCCCGGCACGCCCGTTTCAAAGGAGGAGACAATCGCCATCGTCGGCGGTGGCCCGGCGGGATTGGCTGCCGCGTTTCATCTGCGCCGGATGGGCTACGCGGTCACGCTCATCGAAGCACAGCCGGAACTCGGTGGCGTGATGCGCTACGGCATTCCGCCCTATCGGCTCCCCAAGAACATCCTCGACGCAGAGATCCAGCGGATACTCGAGCTCGGCGTCGATGTCAGGACAAATACCCGCATCAGCACGCGGGCTGACTTCGAGAATCTGCGATCGGAGTTCGCTGCGGTCTATATCGCCACGGGCGCCACGGTCCCGAAGCGACTGCCACAACTCGATTATTCACAGCCGTGGGTGATCGAAAGCGCAGCCTACCTCGAGCAAACCAACGCCGGGGATCACCCTCAATGCGGTGCACACATCGTCGTCATTGGTGGCGGCAGCGCGGCAATGGACGTCGCGCGAACTGCCAGACGCCATGGCAAAGTGGTCACCGTGCTCTCCCTGGAAGCTGAGCCGGCGATGCCCGCGCAAAGTGACGAGGTCCTGGAGGCGAAGGATGAGGGCATCACGCTGATCGCCGGCGCCATGCTCCAGTCCGTCTCAGACCGGGCGCAGCAGGGCCTGCAACTCACGTGTATCAGGGTCGATTTCGAAGCCGGGGCGGTGCCCGGGGAATTTCACGTCACGCCTATCCCTGACACGACGTTCACCGTTGATGCCGACACGATCGTGCCGGCGATCGGTCAGGATCCGGATATTTCCGGCTTGCATGATCTGCTGGAGGTCGAGGCTGCGCTGGTCCGCATCGACGGGCAGCAGCAGACCAGTCTCGGCGGATTCTTTGCCGGGGGTGACCTGGTCACCATGCAGCGGTTTGTCACGGTAGCGTTCGGCTTCGGCAAGCAGGCGGCGACTGAGATTGACCGCTATTTGCGCTCCGGCACACCAGCCCGGGACCTTGCAGCCCAGCCGGAAGTGTCGATCGACGTGATCAACACCCATTACCACCCGCGGGCCAGCCGCGCGGTACCGCAACTCGTGCCGGCGACCGAGCGGCAGGCCAGCTTCGGCGAAGTAGAGCTGGAGCTGCCCCTCAGTGAAGTCCTGGCGGAATCGCAACGATGTTTCAGCTGCGGCAACTGTACATTCTGCGACAACTGCTTCTACTACTGCCCGGATATGGCAATCAACAGGGAAAAGAACGGCTACTCGGTCAACGATGATTACTGCAAGGGCTGCGGTTTGTGCGTCAGGGAATGCCCCACCGGTTCGATCATCATGCGGGCCGAAACATGATGAAGATGTCCAGCACAAAAACGCTCCTGACCGGCAACCATGCCGTCGCCTGGGGCGCCCGACTGGCGCGGCCGAAATTCATAGCCTGCTACCCTATTACGCCGCAGACGCCGATTCTGGAGAAGCTCACCGACTTCCATATGGCCGGCGAGCTTGATGCCGAGATCCTGACACCGGAATCCGAACATTCGGCCATGGCGGCCTGCATCAGTGCCTCGCTGACCGGCGTGCGCGTCTTCACGGCTACCTCCTGCCAGGGCCTGTTGCTGATGCATGAGATGCTGCATTACGCATCCGGGGCGCGAGCGCCGATCGTGATGTTCAACGTGAACCGTACCGTTGCTTCGCCCTGGGCATTCTGGCCTGATCAGACGGATAGCGTGTCGCAGAGGGACACCGGCTGGATTCAGCTGTACTCGGAAAGCGGCCAGGAATCTCTCGATAGCGTGATGCAGGCGTTCAGGATTGCGGAACAGGTCGTAAACCCGGTACTGGTCAACCAGGATGCCTTTTATATTTCCCACGCGCTCGAGCCGGTCGAGGTGCCGGCCCAGGAAACAGTGGATCGATACCTGCCGCCGTTTCATCCGGAACATGTTCTGGATCCGGAGCGGGGTGAATCTCTCGGCAATGTGGTCAGTCCGGAGATGTTCTGCCAGCACCGCAAGGATATCGGCCAGGCGATGCAGCTTGCGATTGCTGTGGCACAGGAAAGTGATGCGGAATGGGAGCGTCTCGTCGGTCGCGGCTACGGCATCATTGAGCCCTATTGCTGCGAGGGCGCGGAACTCGTGATCGTGACGATGGGCAGCATGTGTGGGACAGTGCGCCACACGGTGGATGAGATGCGTGCCAGAGGACGCTCGGTCGGACTGCTGAAAGTGCGACTCTTTCGTCCGTTTCCAGTCGAAGCCGTGCGCGATGCACTGGCTGGTATCCCCGACGTCCTGGTCCTGGACCGTAATTTTTCACCGGGCACCGGTGGCGTACTGCATCAGGAATTGAAGAGTGCGCTCTACGGAATGACCGATGCGCCGCGCATGCACGGATATCTGGCGGGCGTCGGTGGTGTTAATGTGCCACCCGGAAAGATCGAAGAATTCGTCGACCAGGTTCGCCGCAACGAGCCTGCGATCCATTCAGTATGGACGGGTTGATCTCATGGAATTGCTAGATATTGAAGATCAGCATCTGTTCTATTCCGGGCACGCGGCCTGTCCCGGCTGTGTCGAGGCGCTGGCGATGCGTCACATCCTGAACACCCTGGGCCCGGATACCGTAGCGGTCGTGCCACCGTCCTGTACGGCGATCATCTGTGGGGCGCAACCTTGCAATTCCCTGAAGATCCCGGTCTATCAGACCACGCTGGAATCCAGTGCCGCTGCCGCCAGTGGTGTCCGCCGCGCCCTCGACGCCC
>QIDL01000033.1 GCA_003228415.1 Gammaproteobacteria bacterium
GAGTGTTATGCCCGCAAGTCGCCTGGTTCGGTTGCCAGATGAAGTCAGCGAAGAAATTGCTGCGGCGAGCCTGCTCAAAGGCCTCACCAGCGCCTACCTGCTGACTAGCACCTTCCCCGTCACCGCCAGTCACAGCATTCTTGTACACGCCGCCGCCGGTGGCGTGGGATTGATTCTTTGTCAGTGGGCACACCATCTCGGAGCAACGGTGATCGGTACCGTGGGCAGCCGGGACAAAGCGCAACTGGCTACTACCAATGGAGCCGACCACACGATCCTCTACCGCGAAGAAGATGTCGCCAAACGGGTGCGGGAGCTCACCGATGGCCGTGGTGTCAACGTGGTCTACGACGCCGTCGGCAGGGATACTTTCGAAGCATCTTTGAAAAGCCTCGCTCCACTGGGCATGTTCGTGAGCTACGGAAACGCATCGGGTAACGCTCCCGATGTGCCTCCTCATGAGCTACAGAACAACGGCTCGCTGTTTTTTACCAGGCCGTCGCTCGCACACTACACAGCCGATCCCGCAGATCTGCAGGCTCTGGCAGACAAATTCTTAACCGTTGTCAGAGACGGTACGGTAAAGATTCATATTAATCAGACCTATCCGTTGAGCGATCTCGTTCAAGCTCACAAAGACCTGGAAGCCAGAAAGACAACTGGCTCAACCATCATCATTCCGTAAACAAGTTTCCTGGGAGGACGGTATGGAGAAATCGGAATTTTTCGCCGAGGCGAGGGACGATCTAACCGGCCCTTTGGATGGCATACGGGTCGTCGAGGCGACTACCACCTGGGCCGGCCCAATGGCGGGATGCGTGCTGGCGGACTACGGTGCCGATGTCATAAAGGTTGAACATCCAGCCGGGGAGGTGATCCGGCGCCTGCCACCCCTGATACCCGACAGTACCCACACCGTGGCGGACCAAACGGTCAACCGCAACAAACGCAATCTCAGTCTGGAACTCCGCACCAGCGCCGGTCGCGATCTGTTTTTGAAACTCTGTCGGACCGCCGACATCATCATCGAAAATTTTCGCCCGGGTACGCTGGATAAATGGGGAGTTGGCTACGCCGATGTAAAGGCAGTGAAGGCCGACATCGTCTACGTTTCCATCAGCGGCTTCGGCCAGTTCGGCGAACTCTCCGATCGTGTCGGCTACGACCCGCTGGCGCAGCACTATTGTGGCTTCGCATCGCTCAACGGCGATCCGGACGGACCGCCTGTGAAGGCCCCCACGTATCTGGGTGACGATATCAGCGGTCTACATGGCGCCATGGCGGCCATGGCCGCCCTGCGTCACCGTGATCAAACCGGTGAGGGCCAGCATGTGGATGTGGCCCTTGTGGACAGCCTGCTGTTTCAGAGCGACGGCTTTCCAACGGCCGGTGCACTGGGTATACCGCTACCGCGCTGGGGCAACCAATTCGGTATCGCCGCTCCGGTCAACAGCTATACCTGCACAGATGGCGATGTCTATGCGGGCGTGCTGCTCGACACCCATTGGCGTGTGCTCACAGTGCTGGTCGAGCGAGAGGACCTTGCAGAGTTGAATATCTTCGAGCGGCTGGAGCGCCGGGAGGAAGTGGACACAGTGCTGGGCGACTGGTGTGCCACGCGCTCTGTGGCGGAGGTTGTGGAGACGTTCGCCGAGCTCGGATTACCTGCAACCGCCGTCAATACCTACGCTGACCTTGGCAGTGATACCCACATTGCATCGCGCGAGATGCTCCAGACCGTGAAACTGGAAGATGGCAAGGAGATTCCCCTCACCGCCCCAGCCGCCAACTTCTCGCGCACGCCGGTGCGAATACGCCATCGAGCGCCGATGCTCGGCGAACATAACAGAGAAATCCTCGATGAACTTGGATACAGCAGCGAGGAACAACAACGACTGGCCGCTTCCCATGTCACTTCAAGAAGCACGACAGAAAGTGAGGCGGCAGGAAAAGAAACAGCCGGTTGAGCCAGTACCCATTGCAGATTCGCATTCATCCGTCCTCCTCGAAGCTCTTGATTAAGAGAGCATCTGCGGTCAGAGTCGCAGGAACACGACACGACTGTCGAAGCCCCGTAAAACAGGGGAACAGCAGCAATACCTGGGGGAAAGATGAGCGATATTGCGTTTGCTTCAGCGACCGAACTGGCCGCAATGATTCAGCGACGGGAAATTTCTGCCGTCGAGTTGCTTAAAACATATCTCGATCGAATCGATCAATACAACGGCGCATTGAATGCCATCGTGGTGGACGTTCGAGACGAGGCGCTGGTTCATGCGCAGGCCGCCGATGCCGCACTGGCTGCAGGCAAGGCGGTCGGCCCTCTGCATGGGGTGCCCATGACCGTCAAGGAGTCGTACAACCTGGCAGGCACTCCAACGACCTGGGGAAATCCAGACTGGAAAGACAATATCGCCGGCGAGGATGCCGAGTCGGTCAAGAAGCTCAAGGCCGCCGGGGCCATCGTGTTCGGTAAAACCAACGTCCCGCTCTCTCTGGCGGACTTCCAGAGCTACAACGAAATATATGGCACCACCAACAATCCCTACAATCATGAGCGTATCCCAGGCGGCTCGTCGGGTGGTTCGGCGGCCGCTCTGGCCGCCGGACTTACCGGTCTCGAAACCGGCTCGGACATCGGTGGTTCCATCCGTAACCCGGCCCACTTCTGCGGTGTGTTCGGCCACAAGTCCACCCACAACCTGCTATGGATCCGCGGCCATGCCCCGCCGGGAGACATCCGCAGCAAACCGGATATTTCGGTCATCGGGCCGCTGGCCAGATCTGCCGCCGATCTTGATACAGCACTCAGAACGATGGCGGGACCGGATGAGATCATGGCGCGCGGTTACCAACTCAATCTCCCGGAATTGGGCGATCGCTGTCTCTCTGATCTTATAGTTGCCGTCTGGAGCGATGATGAGATGTGCCAGGTAGATGGGGAAGTGAGAGCCCGTGTCGAGGCGGTAGCGGATGCCTGCCGCGCAGCCGGAGCACAGGTGGACGACCAGGCGCGACCCACATTCAGCTCCGAGCATTCCCATGAGACCTACCAGCACCTCCTGCAAGCCACCATGGCTTCACGCATGCCGGATGCCGACTATGAGAGTCTGAAACAATATGTGGAGTCGCTGGACCCGACAGATGAGAGCGACACAGCCAAGGTGCTGCGGGCACAGGTTTCCAGTTTCAAAGACTGGGGACACAGCAACGAGCTCCGACATCACCTCCGCTGGCAGTGGCACGAGTTTTTTAAAGACTACGACGTGCTGCTTACCCCCATGATGCCCACCGCTGCTTTTCCTCACGATCATCGAGTTTTCAGCGAACGGACAATCCAGGTGAACAACGAAGCACGGCCTTACTTTGAACAGGTATTCTGGGCCGGGTTGACTGGTGTGGCCTATCTGCCATCCACCGTTATTCCCACCGGGTTGAATGGCGAAGGACTTCCCATCGGCGTGCAGATCGTTGGCCCCGAATACAGCGATCTGATCACGATTGCGGTAGCGAGCGCACTCGAAGCCGAAGTCTTCAGGTTCACACCACCTCCTGCATACAGCTAAGCCACATGGCCACCACCGCCAGCGCGCATCCGAACATTGCGCTCATCAAGTACTGGGGCAAGGCGGCGGGCTCGGGAAATATTCCCGCCACACCATCGCTGTCCATCACCCTGGACACGTTGTGTTCCATCACCGAAGTGACGGATGCCGATGAAGATGAGATCGAACTCGATGGCTCAGTGGTGCAAGTCTCCAAGATCAGGGCCTGTCTGAGCCTGCTGCGTGGCGACTACGATGTGCCTCCGCTCCAGATCAGGTCACAAAACAATTTCCCCACCGCGGCCGGTCTGGCTTCATCCGCCTCCGGGTTTGCGGCGCTGGTGACCGCCATCAATGGCCATTGCAATCTCGGCATGAGCGACCGGCAGCGATCCGAGTATGCGAGGCGGGCATCCGGCTCGGCAGCACGTTCCATTTATGGAGGTTTTGTAGGCCTGTGCGGGCCGGATTGGTTCGCTGAGCCGTTACTGCCGGCCACGGACTGGCCCCTCAAGGTCGTCATCGCCATCACGGACGAAAGCAGGAAAAGCGTGTCTTCTTCCTCCGGCATGCAGATATCGGAAGCGACGTCGCCGTTCTATCAACCCTGGGTGACCAGCACCGCCAGCGACTATCGAAACGCTCTGGAGGCGCTGGCAGAAAAAGACTTCGCCCGTCTGACCGATTTAGCAGAATCGAGCTGTCTAAAGATGCATGGTGTCATGCAATCGAGCGATCCCGCCATGATCTACTGGCGACCCGCGACGCTGGCCTGTATTCACACGGTCCGGGCACTTCGTGAGACCGGCACCCAAGTGTTCTTTACGATCGACGCAGGCCCTCAGGTAAAAGCCGTTTGCACCGCGGATGCTCTCGAGACGGTAGCCACCGCGCTCTACAAGCTCCCCGGCGTGCTTTCGACCCACATCACCGGCCTCGGCGATGGGGCGAAGCTCATCGATCCATTATCGAGTTCGAGCCGCCCGGCAAGG
>QIDL01000503.1 GCA_003228415.1 Gammaproteobacteria bacterium
CTGGAGGACTACATCTGCGGTGATGGGCTCTCGATTTCCAGTCACTATCTCTCGGCCGAGGATGCCCTCGCCCAGATTCCGTTACTGCCGCTTCCGGACGCTGTGCTGATGGATGTGGGTTTACCAGGCATGCAGGGTACCGAAGCCACGAAAAGGCTGAAGGAGCGCTACCCGAACCTGGAAATTCTCATGCTGACCACATTCGAAGACACGGAAACCATTGTGGACTCGATCAAGGCTGGAGCTTCCGGCTACATGCTCAAAGCTTCTTCGAGCGAGGAAATCCGCAATGCGATCTTTGAGGTGTGTCGGGGAGGGTCCTTTCTGACAGGGTCCGTTGCCAGAAAACTCCTGAGCGAATTCCAGACCGACCAGGAATCTCCAGTCAGATCCTCTGGAGAACTGGAGACGCTGACAGAACGTGAACAGGTCATTCTTAATCGACTGGTGCTGGGAGAGAGCTACAAGATCATCGCCGCTGAACTTGCTATCAGTGTCCATACTGTGAATAACCATATCAGGCACATCTACCGCAAACTGCACGTAAATTCCCGCGCTGAAGCAGTGGCGAAAGCGCTGGGCGTTAATCGTTGAGAGCGATGGTGATCTGTGAACCCGAGCCAGCCCTGCCTTGTATCCTGCAGGTAGCCGCGATCTCGAGACAACGCCTCCTGATGTTGTTGAGACCGTAGCCGGTTTCCGAAATATCGGAGAATCCCACTCCGTCGTCGGTGATGATGATACGAATACCATCGGGATACCCTTCGCAGTGGAAAAGAACCTTGCTGGCGCGCGCGTGCTTCAGGACGTTATTGACAGCTTCCTGAAAAATTCTCACGAGATTCAAGCTCTCCGACTGGGTCAGGGAGCGAAACTGGCTGACGTTGTTACTGGTTGATTCCAGGCTGACACCGGCGGCAGACAGAACGTTGTCTGCTTTGTCGGTCACATAGCGGATGAGACTCTCGATGGATGACAGATCGCCGGACATCGTGGTGATGAGCTGGCGGACATCGGCGAGACCATCCTGCAGCAGCTTTTTGAGATTCGATACCCGTGTTGGGTCCCCGTCACGGCCGATCAGCTCTGTGAGCATGATGGCGTTGGAAAAGTTCCCGCCGACACCATCGTGGATCTCGCGCGCCAGCCGTTCGCGCTCCGCCATGACCGCCTGTTGCTGCTCCATGCTGTGAATCTCTTCATAGCGTTCCTGCAGGGAGAGTTCAGCCGCCGTAACCCGAGACTCCAACTCCCTGTTCAGGCGGGACAAGTCGGTCATCGTCGTGGCAAATCTCGCGGTGAGATGCCATGTGATGAATGCGAATATCAGAGGTGCAGAGTAGTAGTGGAGGTGAAGTGATACGGGACCGGTCACCCCGACCAGTCCGGTCTGGAACATCCAATCGTGAACTCCGGTTGCCAGCAGCACGATGAGACAGAGGTTCAGAATGCCCAGAGTAGTGCTGCGGTCGCACAACCACCAGTGTCGAACCATGGTCACTACCACCGAGCCTCCGATGGCGATGCTGGCTCCGTGAAAGTAGCGCACGGCTATCTTGAGCGTGGCGAGATCCACCACCGCGTAGGTCAACGCTGCTGTGGCGATGAACGATGCATAGAACCACCCGCGTACTCTGAGTGATATACCGGCGAACGTGTGCATGAAAACAGCGAAGCAGATGACCCAGCCGTCCACCGTGATGTGTGCGATCCACTCCCAGAGTCGGGTGGAGACCACCAGATCTTTGGTGAACATGTTCATGATGTAGACGGACCAGAAGCCAATAGCCAGGGCGAAGAAGAGGTAGGCTTTTTCTCCAGGTAAGCTCAGCCAGATAGAGAGCATGAACAGGCTCAGTGCTACGGTGACCGGAAACAGGTACTGGGCGATTTCGACCTGCATGAGAAACAGGCGTCGATACTCCGGTCCGAGGATCTCATCGGGCCCGAGGTAGAGCGGGCTGACGTATCCATAGCCGGGATAGGATATGTGCCGTATAAACAGATCATTGTGACCCTGCCGCCAGAGGGCCAGTGAAGGGACCGAGTAAAGGGGTCGATTCCAGTTGCGGCTGAGTGGTTCCTCGAAGCTGCCACCCGTGAGAATCAACTCTCCGTTGAGGTGGATTTCTGCGTTCATATTGGTACGGCGAAGCAGGATTCCCAGAGATTTCGACGGAACGCTAGCGAGTTCGAGAGGAATACGATACCAGCCTTGCCTGCCCTGATCGTAGCGCTCTATCGGCCAGATGTCGGTGAGTGTGACTTCCTGCCAGAGTGGCGAACCCGTGGGTGGCGGTTTCTCGCTATCCGTTACGGCCAGCGATGCGTGGTTGAGTATCCGAATTTCGTTATCGGCGGAATCCGTCCGGGTGGCAGCCTGCGCTGGGAGGGTGCTGAGCAGCCCGATCGAGAGCAACGCCCGACCCGCCGGAATTAGCCAATGGATTTCCATGGTCGGATTCTACAATCCGCTGACACGCTGTGCGCGAGCGCGATTACGACCTGCCAACCGGAATCTCCACCGAAACCCCGAAAAATATTTTCGGTGATTGTTTCACCAATGGCTAGCCTCAAACTTGGTTGACAACTAGAATTCGCCCAACACGGGGAGAAGAAAATGGCACCAGGCAGCGTACAAGGCGAATTCGCCAGAATGCATAGCATCATGCAGCAGGCGAATTCAGACACTCTGGCAAATTTCTACGCAGGCTCGAAATTGACCTATGAATCCTCCATGGCACAGCGCATCGCGGCAGATTTGTTTGGCAGAGCGACCACAAAGATCCGCGGAAAAATTGATGCGAGCGATCGCACAGTGCCTCCCAAAATGGAGGCCTTGTTACGCAAGATTGTCGAGCGGGTCACCAAAGAGGAATCCAAGTACGTCATCGACCAGCTCAGCGCTTACGCCGCGTCACAAGTCGCCGCTCAACTGAAAGATCAGATTTCGGGTGCGGCACTCAAAAGCATACCCGTTATCGGACTGCTCAAGGCGGGACTGGATGCGCTGTTGGCGGACATCACCGCTATCGATCTGATTGTTCGGCGCGCCAGTGCCGCCCGCCATGCGGTTGAACTCAAAGTAGGGCCTCCGCGCGAGGCCGCGAATGCGGTGAAGACCATCCTGACCAGAAAAGCTGCCATCGGCAGCGCAGCCGCGGTGAGTTCCACAGCCGCGTTCGGTGCTGGCGTGGGAATAGAGGTCGGAACCATGGGTGCTGCCTCCGCTGCCGGTCTTGAAACCGGTGTAGCAGTCAGTCAGGCTCTGATCGAGGTGATCGCGTTGATCGTGGAAATGGTGATGGATGCATTAGAGTTCCACAGAGGCAGCGCTCTCCTGCTGGATCACTCGGCGGTGGTGAATTTTGGCCCCGATACCTTGAAGCAGATGTTTAACGCCTGTCCGCTCCTGGGTGCCTATATGCTGGCAACCCCGATGATTCCGACCAGCGCCTTTATCTGGCTGATCACCAAGGACTATCAGGTTTCTTCTGTCGAAGAAGTTCAACGAGTTGCTGTTGATCACGTCAATCCCCTCCGTGTGGAAGCATCCTGGGTGGTGTGTGAATCTCCGTTTTCCCTGGAAAACCAGAACAACGAAACTGCCAGCAGAGCCATGAAAGATGCGCGCTTACGCAACGAAGTGCTCAATAAATCCGTTGCGGAAAAACTCGTGGAAAAATTGACTCAGGATGGGTACGAATCCAACCCCGACTATGGGGGCATGGGCATGGTTGACGGTCGTCAGATAGGCTCCCACACCATCAGCCGCAAGGCCGGGCGGCTCAACAAGCTGGCCTCTAAATTTCACAAGTTCAACTCCAATGCCAGCACCCGAATTGCCCAGACCCGCCTCGGCAAATACGCTAAATCCGTTTAGGACGACGCAACTTCAACAGAGACTGTACTCAAGGTAGTGCACTAAGTCTTACAGGATATCTATCGTTGGATAGCGAGACATAGATGAGCCGCTTCCCTGCCTTACCTCGGTTTGATCGCCATGAAGGTGTATCCGGAGACATCGAATGCACGAGCATTCTCTTCTCCGCCCGCGCCGCCGAAGGTATCGAATGGTGTGCTCACCTCGATATTGGTGAAGCCGATCTCTTCGAGCATCGTTGTCCAGCCTTCACACGGAAGGCCACCGGCAATTCAGGCCGTCCAGAGATCTATGTCTCGTATCGCGGATTCGGGAATCGGTTTGCCGTTGGCGATGTCACCGAACTGAAGTCGACCGCCGGGTCGTAGCACCCGCCACACCTCGGTGAATGCGCTTTTCTTGTCGGCACACAGATTAAATGCGCCGTTGCTGATCACGGTGTCAGCCCAGCCATCTCGCACAGGGAGTTTCTCGAGCAAGCCCTCGCGAAATTCGACATTCGCCAGCCCCATACTTGCGGCGGTGTGACTGGACTTTTCGAGCATCTCGGACAACATGTCGACGCCCACCACGCGACCTTCGGGCCCGACCTGGGCGGAGGCGATGAAACAGTCAAAGCCGGCCCCTGAACCCGCATCGATGAC
>QIDL01000495.1 GCA_003228415.1 Gammaproteobacteria bacterium
TCGAGTCTACGGGCGGGACTGGGGGATCCGGATCAAGCCGGAAATGCTGATACCGACGGTTGGCGCAACGGGCGGCATCAGCCTGATTTGCTCGATATTCGAGCAAGCCGGCGGACCTGTCGCCTATCTGACAGACGCGCCGACATATGCAGGATTCATGGCGCGTGCCGCGCTGTGCCCTCACGCCTCGATCTACAGTATCGAGATGGATGAGGAAGGTCCCATTCCGGAGGTTTTTGAAACTCAGATCACGGCGGCTCGAGACGCGGGGAATCTGGTGCCTTTCTACTACACCGTGCCGGATGGTCATAATCCGGCGGGTTTTTCCTTCTCTGCCCGCCGACGAGAACAGATCCTCGAAATTGTAAAACGGGAGGGAATTCTCATCGTCGAGGATGCCCCATACCTGTATATCAACTACGCAGAAGCAAAGGATCGGCAGCGACCGTTTGTTTCTTTAGACCCCAGGCAGACCGTGCACCTGTTCACAGGATCAAAAATCGGATTCCCCGGTCCACGGGTCGCCTATCTCTATTCGGAGGCGGAGCTGACCATCTCGGGGGGCGATACTGCCACCCTTGCAGAACTCTCCCTGGTTCGGGCCAGCGCTGACATCCTGTTTCCCAATCCCGCAGCGTATCGAGGTTTCGAGGCGCTACTGCACGAGGCCGATTTCAGTGAACGCGCGTCGCTGTGGCCGGTGGCGGAAGGCAAGCTGACGGTCTATCGGGAGAACCGGGAAATCCTGTTGAATGGCTTCGATGCGTTGCTGGGTGAATACCGTGATTACTTCCATTGGACGGTTCCCGCAGCCGGATTCTTCTCGGTGTTCACTTTTTTGAAGAGTGATATCCGCACCGACGACGACTTCATCGAGCAGATGGTGGCCGACTACGGCCTGGTGGTCATACCCATGTACGACTTTTATCCGCCGGATGCCCGACAGCGAAATCCGCAAGCAGGCTTCGATCAACTGCGCATATCTTTCTGTTTCAGTGAAAGTGAAGGCGCACAGAGAGTCCAGGACCTCACCGAAGCGGTTCTGGCGTTCTGTGAAGCGGTAAAAAAACTGGCCGGGATTGGCTAGGGCACCACTGACCCTGTTCGGGTAACATTCGCAACTCGTTAGATTTTCGGGGCAATGCGGTGGGTGATTTGACCGCCTTCAGAAAAGAAGTAAGCGGCTGGCTGGAGAGTCATTGCCCGCAGAGCATGCGCAGGCCCATGCCTGCAGATGAAGTTCCCAGCGGAGGTCGTCGCGCCCGCTATAAGAATCCTGACACCAGGGTCTGGCTCGATCGGATGGCGGAGCGAGGATTCACCGTGCCTATGTGGCCGAAGGAGTACGGCGGTGCGGGCTTGACGAAAGAAGAGAACCGGGTACTCGGCGAGGAGCTGAAACGAATCAACGCCAGGCCGGCTCATGTAGGTATGGGGATCAGCATGATTGGCCCTGCATTGCTGGAGTTCGGAACCGAGGAACAGAAACTCGAACACCTGCCGAAGATTGCCAGGGGCGAAATCTGGTGGTGTCAGGGTTACAGCGAGCCCAACGCCGGCTCGGATCTGGCAAGCCTCAGGACGACCGCTGTGGAAGATGGTGACGATTACATCATCAATGGTCAGAAAACATGGACCTCCGGGGCCGACAATGCCGACTGGATATTCTGCCTGGTCAGGACCGATCCAGAGGCATCCAAGCACGACGGAATCACCTTCATTCTGTTCGACATGACCGATCCCGGCGTATCGGTCAAGCCGATCAAGCTCATCAGTGGGCTGTCGCCCTTTTGCGAGACCTTTTTTGACGATGTCCGCGCTTCGAAAAGCCAGGTGGTGAGCGAAGTAGGCAAAGGTTGGACCGTCGCCAAGCGATTGCTCCAGTACGAGCGCACCTCCATTGGCGGGATCGGTCGTGGCAACCAGCGGGTTGCGACCTTAGAAGAAGCGGCCGCCGACTACGTGGGGCTCGAAGGTGGCCGAATCGCTGATACGGCAGTGCGTTCAGCCGTCACGCAGCAGCGGATGAACGACCGGGCCTACCAACTCACCATGCGCCGCTCGGTGGAGGAAAGCGCCAGCGGCAAAGCACCAGGCGCCGTGTCGTCGATGTTCAAATACTACGGTACCGAGCAGAACAAGCGCCGTTATGAAGTTCTGCTCGAGATGATGGGTACCCGCAGTCTCGGGACGGTGGTCGCGAGCGAAAACGCATTTTCCGATTACGAGCTCGAAACAACCCGTGGCTGGTTGCGCTCGAAGGGTAATTCCATCGAAGGCGGTACATCGGAAGTACAACTCAATATCATCGCCAAGCGCGTTTTGGGTCTACCAGACTAGTCTTGATATCTGGCCCTTTTACGCCAATGGGTTAGCGTCAATTTGAGGGTGGATCGGGGTTGTATGGGGCTCTGCAGGGCAGTAGAATGCCGCGCTCCGCGATATTTGCGCGGTTGAAGGGCTCGATTTCGAGTTTTTGAGGTAAGTTGACGGGTCGTGCGAACCTTCCGGAAGGAAAGGTGTCGCTGCGGTCGTTGTCTGATTCTTATACAACAATGGAGAACGCCTATTAAAAGAGGTGTTGGGAAGCGCGCCGACCGATCTCTGACAAATGAGGAGATCATGGCGGCGAGCGTACGATTGGTTGGCGCTGACGGAGAACAGGTTGGTGTCGTATCGAGGGATGAAGCGTTAGGTGCAGCCGCCCGTGCCGGCCTGGATCTGGTGCTGATTGCGCCAGAGGCGGAGCCGCCCGTGGTCAAGGTAATGGACTACGGCAAGCACCTCTTCGAGGTGAAGAAAACCAAGGCCGCGCAGCGTAAGAAACAGAAACAGATCCAGGTCAAGGAAATGAAATTTCGGCCTGGAACCGAAGAAGGCGACTATCAGGTCAAGCTACGCAACCTGAGACGCTTTCTGGAAGATGGAGACAAGGCCAAGGTATCGCTGAGATTCCGAGGTCGTGAGATGGTTCATCCCGAAATTGGGATGGCGCTCATGAAACGGATCGAGCTGGATCTGGAAGACCTTGGCCAGGTGGAAGCACAGCCGAAGTTCGAGGGTCGACAGGTCATCATGATTCTGGGGCCCTCCAAGAAGAAAAAATAGCGCCTGCGCCGACGCGTACCGTGTCGATAGCAGCGGCGCCAGAACAAAGAGAAGCCGGTAGCACTGGCCAGAAACCATAATTGGACCACGAGACTCTCGAGATGAGGCCGTGGTGAAAAGAAAAAAGCGTGGAGTTCGAAATGCCGAAACTCAAGACAGACCGTGGCGCGGCGAAAAGATTTCGCCGTACCTCAAAGGGTTACAAACATCGCCAGGCGAATCGTAACCACATCCTTACCAAGAAAGCATCGAAACGGAAGCGTCAGTTGCGGGGTCTTGAAGACGTCTCCGCCGCTGATAAACGGATGATCGACAAGCTTTTGCCCAAGAAAGCTCGATAGGAGAACCGCATGTCCAGAGTAAAACGCAGTGTGGTTTCCAGGGCGCGCCGCAAAAAAGTCCTCAAGCAGGCCAGAGGTTACTACGGTGCTCGCAGCCGCACGTTCAAAGTGGCGAAACAGGCTGTCATCAAAGCCGGGCAATACGCCTATCGGGACCGACGTCAGCGTAAGCGTCAATTTCGTCGCCTGTGGGTGATTCGCATCAATGCGGCGGCGCATGAAAATGGTCTGTCCTACAGTCGATTTATCGCCGGCCTCAAGAAGGCGGCGATCGATGTGGATCGAAAGGTGTTGGCCGATCTGGCCATCCATGAAAAAGAGGCTTTTGCAGTGCTTGTAGAGCAGGCGAAAGTGGCCTTGGCAGCCGCGCCGGCGGAAGCTGCATAGTTCGATCCGTTACGTTCGACACCCGAGTAGGGTCGAACCGATATAGACACCGTCTTCTGGGGGCCTTCAGTGGAGCCCTTCCAGGCGGTTGATGCTTTGAAAAAGGAAGGGCGAAAGTTCTTCCTTTTTTTTAGAGTTCGATGAGCATGGAAATAGACAGGATACTCGACGACGCCGAAACTGCCGTGCAGCAAGCCCCGGATGAGCGGGCGCTGGACGACGTGCGCGTGCAATACCTCGGCAAGAAAGGGGCGCTGACCGCGTTACTGAAAGGGCTTGGTCGGCTCGAACCCGAGCAGCGACCTGGAGCCGGAGCTGAAATCAATGTGGCCAAGGAGCGGGTGCAGGAGTGGATCGCCGAGCGCCGCCTGATACTGTCTTCTGAACAGTTGGCGAACGCGATTGCCGAGCAAACGATAGATGTCACATTGCCCGGTAGACAGCGACCCGCCGGCGGTTTACATCCTGTCAGCCAGGCGATGCAACGCATCGAAGACATTTTTGTGGGCGCGGGCTATGGCGTGGTCGAAGGCAACGAGATCGAAAATGATTACTACAACTTCGAGGCGCTGAACATTCCCACGCACCACCCGGCCCGTGCCATGCACGACACGTTTTACGTCGGGGATGGGACGCTGCTCAGAACCCATACATCGCCCTCCCAGGTACATACCATGGAAGCGGAGCCGCC
>QIDL01000037.1 GCA_003228415.1 Gammaproteobacteria bacterium
ATACTGGCGCGGGGTGCTGTGGCGACGACCAATATGGAGGACATGCAGCGCCGACGGGACGCCGGAGAAATATTCTAGTGCCCCGTGCTGTAAATGGCCCGCCCGTCAGAGGCCACAGAATACTCAAAGACAAGGCACGTACCGCCAACGGGATACTGTGACGGGAAACCAATATGGCAACGGTTCACACTTTCTCAGGCAACCCGTTGGACCGCGCCGATGCGCTCAGACGTGATGAAGCCGCAATAGCGGACAGCGCGGCGAGTGCAGACAGCCGCTATTTACCGCTGTGGAATCTGAGCGTGCTGGTGCGGCTCCCACCAAAAGGGCAGAACGGAGAAGGGGAAAACGACACCCCGACACTCGGCTGGTTGCAGCAGCCGGATGTGGCGCGCCTGGGCGTCGATGTAGCGCCGGTACTGTTGGGCATCGAGGCCGGCCGGGTTCATTTCGCCATCGATGTCTCCGCCTTCGATGACCCCATGCGCGCATTGAACCTTGGCGACGACTGGCAATTCGACGATGCCCGCCGCGCCGCCATGGTCCTGCCAGCGCACGAATCCGGCATCCTCGCGCAAGCCCGTTCACAACTCGACTGGCATCGCCGCCACCAGTTCTGCAGCGTCTGCGGCGAGCGGACTGCGCAACACAAGGGCGGCCATGTCCGCCGCTGCCCCGAATGCGCAGCCGAACATTTTCCCAGGACCGATCCGGTGGCCATCATGCTCATTGTCCACGAGGAGCGCTGCCTGCTCGGCCAGTCCGCCGGCCGTCTGGCGCGCACGGGCATGTACTCGGCGCTGGCCGGATTCATCGACCAGGGTGAATCCATCGAGGAAGCCGTACGCCGGGAGGTGCTGGAGGAAGCCGGTATTCGCGTCGGCGAAGTTCACTACCACTCCTCTCAGCCCTGGCCATTCCCTTCCTCGCTGATGATCGGCTGCCACGGCCAGGCACAGAGCGAGGAGATTCAGATCGATACCGAGGAGATGGCCGACGTGCGCTGGTTTGCCAGAAGCGATGTCCGCGAGGCCATGGCCGGAGAATCCTCCTCGCTCAAAGTACCTGGACCGATCGCCATCGCCCATCATCTCATCAAGGCCTGGATAGAAGGCGACGTATCTTTCTCCTGAGATCAGCGCTGGACACCCGGGCCGAGAGTGTTTAAAGCTAGTGCCTCCATGCACAATGAAAGGTTCAGAACGCCAGTGATCAATCGTCGTGTCCTGAAGGCCGTTGCCGCGTTGTTTGCCGCTACGGCGATGGCCGCTCCGGTGTTGATTGCCGAAACAACCGAACTCATGTTAGCGGATGGGTTCACAGCAGCGGTTTTTCACGAAGGCGTTGGATCTCGAGCACGGCATATCGCCGTCAGGGACAACGGCGATGTGTTCATTTCCCGCCAGGGCAAGTTGGTGGTACTCAGAGACAGCAACAACGACGGCAAGGCGGACCTCATCGAGACCCGGGAGTTGCCCATTACCACGGGCCTGGAAATCCACAACCCGTTCCTCTATTTCTCGGACAATGTCAGCGTCAGTCGAGTAACGCTGGACGAAGAGCTCATGCCAACCGGCGAAGTCGAGACAATCGTCAGAGGTTTTCCGGAACAGGGCTCCCATGCCGCCAAATCCATCGCCCTGAACGATCGGGGCGAGCTCTATGTGAACGTCGGTGCGCCATCCAACGCCTGCCAGCAGAAACGCCGTTCTCCGGGCTCTCCCGGTCAATCGCCGTGCCCGCACCTGGAACGGCAAGCCGCCATCTGGCGCTTCAGCGCCAACCGCCTCGATCAGGACCAGCTGGACGGGAAACGCTATCTCACCGGAATTCGCAATGTCATGGCGCTGGACTGGAACGATGAGGACCAGGCCCTCTACTTCGCCATGCATGGTCGCGACCAGTTGAGCAGTCTCTGGCCCGAGTACTATGACCAGCAGAAAAGCGCCGAACTGCCGGCCGAAGAGTTCCACCTGGCCAGCCAGGGCGCCAACTACGGTTGGCCTTATACCTACTTCGACCCCGCATCCGGCAAACGCATGGCTGGACCGGAATATGGCGGGGACGGAAAAACCGAAGCTGAAGCTGGTAAGTATCAGTTGCCGCTGCATGCATTTCCCGCACATTGGGCGCCAAATGACCTGGTCTTCTACACCGGTACCGCCTTTCCCCAGCACTATCGCGGCGGGGTCTTCATTGCCTGGCATGGCTCCTGGAACCGGGCACCACTACCTCAGGCAGGTTATCGAGTCACCTTCCAGCCGTTTGCCGACAGCGAGTTAACGGGCGATCCGGAAAACTTCATGATGGGCTTCAAGGGAACGGACGATTTGAAACGACCCAGTGCGGCAGCCTACCGGCCGGGTGGACTGGGCGTCGGCCCGGACGGCGCCCTTTACGTCACCGAGTCGATCAAGGGTCGGGTCTGGAAAGTCACCTACTCGAACTGACCGGACAGAACACCAGCAGCCGCCATGACGGAAATCTACACCACCTTTGCCGCGATCTACGATGCCGCCTTCGACTGGGAGGTGGCAGGTGAGGTCGGATCCATCACGGCTCTGTCAGGATTGAGCGAGGGTCGGGTGCTGGAACCCATGTGTGGCAGCGGACGGCTGCTGCGCGGATTTGCCGACGCGGGATTCGACACCGTGGGGGTAGACAATTCGGCGCCCATGCTCTCGCTCGCCCAGGCCCACTACGACAAACATGGGCTCGCAGGCACCTGGATCGAGGCCGACGTCACGGGCTTCGATCTGGACCAGGCTTGCGATCTGGCTATCTGCCCGATCAACAGCCTCGCCCATCTTCAGAACGAAGCGACCATGCTCGCCCACCTGAACAGCCTTTCCCGCAATCTCTACGAGGGCGCCAGCTACTGGATCCAGTTGGACCTCAAGGCCCCGGTCGAAGTTGGCGCCAGCGAAGAGTGGGAGTTCGAATACCTGGGTGAAACGCTTGTCTCCCAGTGGGCGTGCACCGGCTGTCACGGCGGCACCGAAACCCACGTTTCGAGGTTTGTTTTTCCAGACGGGCGCGTCATCGAAGATGACTACGAAATGAAGGTCTGGACGTTCGATTCCTGGATGAAACTACTGGGCCGCTCACCCTTCGAGCTGTCGGCCGCCTACGCAGGCGGCTCTTTCACCCCGCTGCGTGTAGACACCTCATTGAATGGCGAACGGGTGTTCTGGCAGCAACTGGTGAAGCTGCTTTAGACACAATTTTAAACACAACGTTTTGACCTGCCTCACAATAAACCCGGAGACCACAACGCATGACCACACAAAGAGAAGTTCACCTGATCGAGCGACCCGAGGGACTTCCCAGCGAAGATCACTTCAGCATCGTGGAGACCGAAGTCGGCGATCCCGCCGAGGGTGAGATCCTGATTAAAAACACCTGGATGTCGGTGGATCCGGCCATGCGACCGCGCCTTTCCAACAATCAGCAACCACTCAATGCGCCCATGTGGGCCGGCGCCATCGGCGAAGTTGTGGCCAGCCGCCACCCGGATTTCAAGGAAGGCGACAGTGTCCAGCACCAGCAGGGTTTCCGCGAGCTGTTGTTGAGTGATGGCGAGGGGATCAACGTTCTGGATCCCGGCGACCTACCCGCAACCCTCTATCTGCATGTCCTCGGCGGCACCGGACTGACCGCCTATGGAGGTCTGCTGGTCACCGGCGAATTGAAGGATGGTGAAAGGGTATTCGTCTCTGCAGCAGCCGGTGCCGTTGGCAGCGTTGCGGTCCAGATTGCCAGAATCAGAGACTGCTACACCATTGGCAGTGCGGGCTCGAACACCAAGTGTGACTGGCTGAAAAACGAACTCGGGCTGGACGCTGTCATCAACTATCGAGAAGGCTCGCTTAGAAAAAACCTGAAAGAGGCAGCCCCCGACGGGATAGACGTGTACTTCGATAATGTCGGCGGTGAGCATCTCGATGCCGCACTACCGCGCATGAACCCGCTGGGACGAATCCCGATATGCGGCATGATCTCCGCCTACAACACGCCCGGTGCGCGCTCCGCCGGAGTCACTACCCTGTCGAACATGATCTACAACCGCATCACCATGAAAGGTTTCGTGGTTTACGAGTTCAATGAGATGCGCGAGCAGTTTCTATCCGACATGATCGGCTGGATCAAAGATGGCAGGATGCAATATCGCGAAACAATCCTCGACGGTATCGACAACGCTCCCAAGGCTCTGATCGGGCTTTTTACCGGCGAAAACATCGGCAAGATGCTGGTAAAACTGGCTTAGCCGTTCGTCCGCGCGACCGAGATCGGATCTCCGTCGTCGCGGGACTTTTTTTGTTAATTCTGGAACGAAAAGCAGCTATGACTCCGATTTCCCTCTCGAGAATTCTCGCCTACTGGGCGCATCAGACCCCCGATGCTCCCGCCATCACCCATGAGGGGCTGACCGTCACCTTTAGCGAGCTCGAAGCGCGCAGCAACCGTCTGGCCCGTGCCTACGAAGAACTTGGTGTGGCGGAAAACGACTTCGTGAC
>QIDL01000589.1 GCA_003228415.1 Gammaproteobacteria bacterium
TCGCCGCCGATGACCAGAAGAATCCTGACCAGCAATCAGGTGGACTATGTGTCCGAAAGCGGTGTACCGGGGACCTACGGCTGGTATATCGATCTGGACATGGAGCGAGCGGCGAGCACCCTGTCCGGGGCTGCTAATCCGGATGCCTCGGGTCTGGCACCGCCGAGTCCGCAGTTTCCGGGTGAAAAGGCGATCCGCCGAATGCTGTTCCGCGACGGTACCATCATTGCCACCACGGTATTGCCCAGCGTCGGATCCAATAGCTGCTTTGGTGCCCGACCGGGCGCGATCATTCTGTTCGATGTCCTGTCAGGTGGTAATCCCATCAACGCGACCATCGACTTCAACAATGACGGCTACGTGGATGACAGTGATCTGGTCCAGGTAGGCAGTGACTTCTACACCGCCGGGGTGCTGTTCGATCAGGACTCCCTGGATGGTTCGTTGGTTGATCCGTCAATCCTTGGTGGTGAAGGAGATACCGACTTCCTGTTCATCAGTGGTGGTAATGAGACGACTTCATTCAGAATTCTGAATGTGAATGATAACCGGACCGGTCGACTGTCCTGGCAGGAACTGGACAACTAGATATAAGGAGAGATTAGGATGAAAACGCTCAGAAGTTTACTGGTGGTCATCCTGTTTGGCCTCGCTCAAGCGGCGCTGGCGGCGAGCCCGTCCTTGCTGGCCCCGGAAAAGGAAGGGACGGGTACCATCCAGGCGCTCGACTTTGGCGCCAATGAGATGATCGTCGATGGTTATCGGTACCGGATGGCACCGGATGTGGTGGTTGAGATCCGCGGTAGCTATGGCGCCTTCACCATGCTGGTAGAAGGCATGAGGATCAACATGGTTTATCGCGTGATTTCCGGATCCGATCGGGAAGTCATCAAAGTCGAGCAGTTGCCGGATAACTCTGTTGTCGAGGAGGCTTGATTCCGAGTTCATGAGCACGCCAGCGGATTGCCGTTGGCGTACTCATCGATGCCGTCTCCGTCGCTATCTACCGAAGGGGTGGCGCGGCCTGGAATGTTTATGATGATCACTTTCGAGTGGTGCGGATCCCGGCTCGCAGGGCAGTACTGAAAACTGCCGTTCTGCCAGTTGGTGTATCCGGCGCTGGTGAACTGAATGTAATTTCGATTGCGGAACGCGCGCCAGTACAGCGTCTCCCCGGATTTCAGTGCTGGCTGGTAGGCGAGCAGCCGCTCTTGCGATTCCTTCACTCCGTTTCGGTTCAAATCCGAAAACGCCATGATGCCGGACTGCCACTGTCTGCTGTTGGTGCATATCTGGTTGTCGCCGACGGTACGTGCCGGACACAGTGTTACCCAGTTGCGTTCCATCACGGCGGCCTGCCTGGCGAATCGCACCAGTCCGATCAAAGAGTTGACCCGGCTGGTGGTCCGATAGTGCTCAATCATGCTTTCGAAAGACGGCAGGGCCAGAGACAGCAGGATCGATGAAATCGCCAGAGCGGCGATCAGCTCTACCAGGGTAAAACCTCGGTTGCTCATGCGAGCCAAGGTTATCCGGGGTCAGTACGCTCCGAAGTAAGGCAAAGCCCGTGTTGTCGGTAAGCGGTGGCCGCTATTGAAATTTGACTGGCGAACCACTCGAGAACGAGTGGCCAACTACTCGAGATCGAGTTTCTGCAGGCGATATCTCAGGGCACGGAAGGTGATTCCAAGTTTCCTGGCCGCTGCGGTCTTGTTCCAGCGGGTGGCTTCCAGCGCTTCGACGATGAGTTCTTTTTCAACCACTTCCAGATAGTCTTCCAGGGACTGGCCAGGTTGTAGCGCCGCGACGGCGGTCGAACGGGTGGCCGGGGCACTCGCATGCAGAGGGACGTCTGGGGTAGATCCTGCAACCCCGGCGTTCTCCGTTGCGGTACGGGGGGAGGGTTCTGTACCGACAGGGCCGAGCTGCAGATCGGCCGATTCGATCCTGACGCCCTCGCAGAGGGTGAAGGCCCGTTCCAGCACGTTTTCCAGTTCCCGGACGTTTCCAGGGAAGGCGTAGCCTTGCAAGGCTGACATTGCAGCGGTGGAAATCTCTGGTATTTCGCTGCCGTATTCGCTTGTCAGCCGCTCGAGAATCTGATTAGCCAGCTCCGGTATGTCCGAGGCGCGGTCTCTGAGGCTCGGCACGGCCAGTTCGATGACGTTCAGCCGATAGTAGAGATCCTGGCGAAACCTGCCCTGTGCAACCTCCACGTTCAGATCCTTGTGGGTGGCGGACAGTATCCGCACATCGATCGCCCGCTCTTCCGGTGAGCCCACCGGCCGAATGGTTTTTTCCTGAATCGAGCGAAGCAGCTTCACCTGCATGGACAGTGGCAGATCCGCCACTTCATCGAGAAACAGGGTGCCGCCGTCGGCGGCTTCAAAGAGCCCCTGCTTGTCTGCGACCGCTCCGGTGAAGCTGCCTTTGACGTGGCCGAAGAATTCACTCTCCATCAGCTCGCTTGGTATGGCCCCACAGTTGACAGGCACAAAGGCTTGATCGACGCGAGGGCCCTGTTCATGCATGAGCCTGGCAGCCACCTCTTTACCGGCACCAGACTCGCCGCTGATGTACACCGGCGCCTGGCTGCGGGCGAGTTTAGCGATTTGCGCGCGAAGCTCGGCCATACGCGATGAGTCGCCGACCAGGCGGGTCGTGCTGTGACTGGCTTCTGCGAGCGGAGCCACTTTCAGGGCGGTTTCCACCAGGTTGCGAAGTTGTTCCAGATCGACCGGTTTCTGTACAAAATCGAAGGCGCCTGCTTTCAACGCGCTGATTGCGGTATCCATATTGCCGTAGGCCGTGATGACGGCAACCGGTAGCTCGGGCCGATGTTCGGCGATGTAATTCACGAGTTCCAGCCCGTCACCATCCGGTAAATGCATGTCGGTGAGACAGAGGTCGAATGAGTCAGATTCCAACCATTTTCTGGCGGTCGCGAGATCTGCGGCAGCGGCGGTATCGATGGACATGCGGCCAAGGGTGATTTCCAGAAGCTCGCGTATGTCGGGTTCGTCGTCGACGATGAGGGCCTTCTTGTCTTTCATGCCGTAATCCGATCCGGATGCGCGAAGGTGATTCTGAAACAACTGCCATCACCCTGCTGCGGGTGGTAATTCAGTCGAGCCTGATTCGCTTCGCAGAGCTCCCTCGAAATATACAGGCCGAGACCGGTGCCAGAACTTCCGGTGGTGAAAAACGGCTCGAAAAGATTCGCAAGCTGATCCGGGTGAACCCCCGGCCCGTGGTCGATGACGTTCAGGTAGGGTCGGTCGGTACGCGCATCGAGACCACCTTCGAGACGCACAAAGGGCTCTCTGTCCGCCTCCAGACTATAACGGATACCGTTTTCTACCAGATTGGTGATGGTCTGTGTCAGCTGGCTTCTGTCGACTCGCACTTCCGTGTCCCTCGGCATTACGTCGATCTCGATCACTGCATCTTTCGATGTCTCGAGAAAGTCCGTCTTGAACTCTTCGAGAAAATCATTGAGGCATAGTTTAACGGGTACCGGCGGGTTACGACGTGACATCTCCAGCACATTTTCTATGACGTTGTTCATCCGTTTGCAGTGATTGTGGATGATGTCGGTCAGTCGGGAGTCGCCGTGGTCGAGATTCTGTGACTCACTTAACAGTTGGGCCGCATGACTGATCGCGCCCAGAGGGTTTCGAATTTCATGGGCGATGCTGGCCGAAAGTCGACCCAGATCGGCCAATTTCAGCTGCTGCGCCTGTTGCTGTATCTCGCCGGTATCTTCGATGAAAATGGTGACCTCGCCGAGTGGGTCCTCCCCACGTACCGCGGAGAATGCGACACGGATTTCCGGGGTGTCCTCGCGTATGTGGAAAGGCGCTATCCGCAGGTAGGTATCTTTCCTCCAGGCCATCAGGTGACGTTCCAGCTCTTCGGGGAGCTCTTCAGGCAACTCTGCCGGACTGCTTTCCAGGATCTGACCCAGCAGTGCCCGGGCCGACTGATTGGCCATGCGGATCTGATTGCCTTGATCCACCAGCACGATTCCGGTGCGCATTCGTTGGATGATCAGTCGATTAACGCGTTCGAGATCGGCCAGTTCAGCAGCCTGTGTCAGCGCATGAATGTCATTCAATCGTATGCGTTGAGAAATGTTGCGGATCGACAGAGCGGCCGCAAAGTAGAGTACGCCGAGAATACCAGCCTGGAAGTAATCGTGCAGTTGTGGTGCCGACAGGGATAGATAGAACTCTTCGTAGAGGACGGCGATAGTTGCGAAGGCAGGCAGCGCATTGGTCAGCCGACCGGACACCAGAATCGAACCGATCGCTACCGCGACCAGCACCAGCACACCGAGCCCGCTGGACACACCGCCGCTGAAGAAGGTCAAGGTGCTCAGGAAGAGTATGTCGTAAACGACCAGCGCCAAAGCGGGGAAGTCGCTTTTGAATATGCGCTGGGGAATGATCTGCACGGCCGCCGCGCCCAGCAGATTGATGAGGGTGTACAGGGACGCTACGACCAG
>QIDL01000414.1 GCA_003228415.1 Gammaproteobacteria bacterium
CATGCCAGCCTCGGCAGCTTTAACAAGGGGGTGTTCCGACCAGCTCAGAAATCTGTCGACGGCAAGCGGATCGTTGATCACCAGGCCGAGAATATAGAAGTGTGAGGGCAGGTAAAGCGCCAAACCCACTCCAGAGAGCCGGTGGAGAATATAGGCGAACCACAATGGATGTTGTTGATGCGGCTTGATCATCAGAACACCACCGCGACCACTGCGCGGCCGCCGTATCCGAGAACAAGGATACCGACGGAGATGGTAAATACCTCGAGGCCGGCGCAGGCGACCTTCAGCCACTCATACACGACGACCCGAAGACCGATGGCCGCATGCACGGCAACGGCTATCACGAACAGGCCATAAAACATGCCCCAGAACAGGCTGCCCTGGGTGCGCGCGAGAATCTCGCTGGCATCCAGGCCACTTTGAATTGCATAAATCATGGTAGCCAGGTGCACGAGTACCAGCGGGGCCATGACCAATGCGCTCAAACGCTGAAAAAAGTGCATACGAACGGTGAGCATGATTCTATAACTCTCCCCTCATCGCCGCCTTCAAGGTTGCCCGCTTCAGACCCGCAATCGACGCTGTGGGGTTGAGTTCGTTGGGACAATATGTAACGCAACCTTGCTGAGCATGGCAGTTGTGGCAACCACCACTCCCGGAGACCGCGCGCAAGCGAGCGCTTTGCCCGCTGTCGCGAACATCGTTCACCAGGGTCCAGGCACGATTCAGCGCCGCAGGGCCTAGATACTTCGAATTGGCTGTCACCAGATCACAGGCGGCATAACAAACCGCGCAATTAATGCATTCAATTCCTGCATCCGCCGCCCGGCGTTGCGCAGATTGCGGAGCAACGGAGGCGACTGCATCTTCCCGGGTTGCTGACGGCTGGAAACGCCCCTGCGCCTCCTGCCACTTGTCGAAGAATTCCGACATGTCGCTCACGAGGTCCTTGATCACCGGCAGATTTCTCAGCGGCGCAAGTGTCAGGCGATTGCCTTTGGCGACCTTGTTGACCTGAGTACGGCACGTCCAGCGGGGTTTGCCGTTGACCATCATTGCACAGGAGCCACACATTCCGACCCGGCAGGCAAAACGATAGCTGAGCGTGGGGGCCGCGTTGCGCTGAATCCAGGTCACCACATCGAGAATGGTCTGGTACTCCCGCAACGGGGCCTGATAGTGGACATATTTTCCGGCCGAATCATCGCCACGCCAGACGCGCACCTCGAGATGGGGCCCATTTTCCGCAGTCGAGTCAGTCACTGTTCTTCATCATGTCCATGCTTCGGATCGGCAACGTCTTTCCGAATCGGTCGAGTTGTCTGCAGTTTCTGCCGTATGCTGATTGTATTCCGCTGCCGGTTTCAGAGCGACGGGTTTCGTTTTACCATAGGAAGACGCGAGGGAATTAATCGAAGACTGGTGCAAGCATGGCGCACAATACCCGTGAAGCGTGGCGCAATTACCCGTATCAAAGCGGCGAGCTGACCTTTCCCGACGATGAAGGCGTGCATCCCGACAATCCCTACGGATGGTGGTATGTGAATCTCCATCTGAACGATGAGGCGGGCGGCAGGGTGATCGTGTTTACCAGTTTTGTGAGCGAGGCCAACGAGCAACTGGGATCGGTCGCCGATCTCTCCCGCGGCAAGCACCTCGATCAGTATCTGGCCGGTGAGGTGACAGCCAGCACGGACCATCTGGAAGTTCAGTTCAGCAACGCTCAATCCACCCCCAACTACCTGCGGCAGGTTGAGAGGGAACCTTTCAACTACGACTTTTACTACGCCCTGGACGGCTATGAATTCACGCTGCGATTCGAATCTGAAAAGCCGCCCTATGCGCTGGCGGAAACGGGGCTGGTACAGCAGCTTCCCTCCACTTACAGCTATTACTACGTGCAGCCGAGATTGGCTGTCAGCGGCACCATGAAACGCGACGATGGCACACGGACCGAAGTGACGGGTATCGGCTGGCTTGATCGTCAGTGGTACCCGACGACCAATCCCGGCACCGACATCTATCTGGGACATTGCTGGATCGCCATTCACCTGAGTGACGGGGCCGACATAGCGGCCTATCGATGCCTCGGCGAAGGTGGCTCCTCCCCTTTCCCGCTATTCGAAGTGATGGGACCCGACAACGGTTACAGCCACTATTGCACCGATACCATCAAGACCCTGGCGTTGTTTCAGACATCGCCGATCGGTCAAGGGCGCATCAGGGAGTTTCAGTTTCCACTGTCGTTGCAGGTTGATCATCCGCCGACGGCCACGGATCTCATACTGACCATTGCGACTGCGAAGCCAATGGACTATGCACTGGACCTCGGCGCCAAGGGTTGTCTCTTCGAAGGGGGATTCAACGTCAGCGGTTCACACAATGGTCAAGCGGTTGACGGTGATGCGTTCGTGGAGGTGAGCCTGTTCGGCGCCCAGGAAGGACCGATCGAGGCAGCCAGTACCACGTAGCCTGCGAAAATAGGCCGGTCACGCTACTCGCGCATATCACTGGCCATAGCGCCGAGATGCTACTCAAAGCCTATCGGGCCAGACGCCATCGCTATAATATTCCCGGTCGGTAATATTTCTATTGACCAAGTCCCAGATTCAACATATTGTTACCGTACGGGAACGTTTCCGCGGGAACATAATCTAATGGTCTTAACACCCCAACAAATAGGGAAGAGCGTTCGGTACACACGTAAGAAAATGGGTGTCACGCAAAAGGACCTGGCTCTGACATCGGGGACCGGTTTACGTTTTGTCATCGATCTCGAGAAAGGAAAACCGACCTGCCAGATCGGCAAGGTGCTGATCGTTCTACAGACACTCGGCATAGTGCTGGCTCTTCAGGCGCCTGGCGGATTGAAGGAGTAGGTACCATGGCAAGAACGCTGGATGTCTATATTCACCAGCAACTGGCCGGTTACCTGATCCAGGATGATGGCGGTCAGATGGTGTTCAACTATGACGCATCCTGGCTGGCCCGCGACGATGTGTATCCTCTATCGCAATCACTGCCCTTACGCGAAGAGAGGTTCAAGCAACAGGAATGTCGCGGCTTTTTTGGCGGCATCCTGCCCGAAGAAGCAAACCGGAAAGTCATCGCAAAGATCCTCGGGATCAGCGACCGAAACGACTTTGCGATGCTCGAACAGATTGGTGGTGAGTGCGCGGGCGCGATCACCTTCTTGCCGGAAGGCACCCCTCTATCAGACGCGGCAAACACCTACAGAGACATCGATGACGATGAGCTATACGCGATCCTGGAGGAACTACCGCAGCGGCCGCTAATGGCTGGTGTTGATGGTGTCCGGCTTTCGCTCGCGGGCGCGCAGGATAAAATCGCAGTGCGCTACGAAGACGGGAAAATTTCCATTCCGCTCGGCAACGCGCCAAGCACACATATCCTCAAGCCTGTTATCAGGGAATATGACGGGCTGGTGTTCAATGAGGCGTTTTGCATGGCACTCGCTCACGCCTCTGGCTTGCGTGTCGCTGATACCATCATTCGTCAAACTCAGGATAAGGACTATCTGCTTATCGAGCGCTACGACCGTGCCATCGATGACAAAGGCGCGGTCCAGAGATTAGCGCAGGAAGATTTCTGTCAGGCCCTTGGCATCCCTTCAGTGACCAAATATCAGAGTGAGGGCGGTCCAACGCTGAAGGATTGCTTCGCCCTCCTCCGCGTTGCTTCTACTGTTCCCGTTCTCGATCTGAACGCATTACTGGATGCTGCGATCTATAATTTCATCATCGGCAATCATGATGCCCATGCGAAGAATTTTTCTTTGCTCAGGCATGCTGATGGCGCAATGCGGTTGGCACCGCTATACGATCTCGTTAGCACGGTTTTCTATCCCGAGCTTTCTGAGAATATGGCGATGAAATTTGGTAATGAGGCAAGATCAACCTTCGTCCTCCCCGCCAACGTTGAAAAATTTGCTGACGATGCCGGTCTCAGTAAAGCCCTCACAAAGAGCCGCATCCCGGAACTTGCACGGGCGATCTTTGAGGCAATCGATAACACGGAGCAACCTCACGACGTATCTGTAAAAGTTGCGGTCCTGATCAAGCAGCGCGGTGAGGATGTACTATCGCGCTTGTAACGAAGATCTGCATTATCAGACGCCAACTCCTGTGAATGACTCATGACAGAGCCCGCCCAGCTACGAATCACGCCCACCGCCCGCCTGGCCCGGAACCTGGCTCGCGAGCTGGCGGTCGGCATGGCCGCCAGAGGGCAGACGGCGTGGCTGCCACCCCCGGTCTACAGCTTTTCCGCCTGGCTCACCCGGCTTCGCGACGACTACTTTCTCGGTGCAGATGACGATCGCGTGCCAATCACTGCGCAGCAGGCACTGGTGCTATGGCAATCGCTGATCGACACAGAGGTGTTCATCGGCGGACCCCGGGTCGCCGATCTGGCCCAGCGCTCATGGCGGACCGTTCACGAGCACGATCTCGAAGCGCCGGACCAGTGGCAGGA
>QIDL01000415.1 GCA_003228415.1 Gammaproteobacteria bacterium
GTAACGTTGGTAGCTGCCCGGATAAGAGCGCAACACCCCGCGGTCCAACTCAACAATCCGGGTGGCCAGATTGTCGATGAGCGTTCGGTCATGGGTGACGAAAACCACCGTCCCGCTGTAGCTGAGCAACGCGTCTTCCAGCGCGGTGATGGACTCGATGTCCAGGTGGTTTGTGGGTTCATCCAGCAACAGCACGTCCGGCTCACCGACCAACACCCGGCCGAGCATGGCGCGGCGCCTGATTCCACCGCTGCACTCGGACATCCTGGCATCCGCGGGCAGGGCCAAGCGGCTGAGGGTTGCATCGATCCGCTGGGAACCTTCCCAGGCGCCAGCGCTTTCTACCTCGCTTTGCAGCCTGCCAAGCGTATCCAGTGCCCGTTTCGATGTATCGCCCTCGGCAAGCACGTGGCCGGCCTGGTGATAGCGTGCCAGCAGCTCACTGTGGTCACCCAACCCGGCAGCGACCACCTCATAGAGCGTTGCGGTCTTGGTATCCGGCACTTCCTGGTTGAGCATGGCGAGCTTCAAACCGTCTCGATACCACAGCGTTCCGCCATCAAGCAGCACCTCACCCGCCATCACGTTGAGCAACGTCGACTTACCGGTGCCGTTGCGGCCAATCAGGCACAACCGTTCCCTGGGCTCGATGTTGAGCTCGATATCGTCCAGCAAGGCCACGTGGCCAAAGGCGAGACTGCCGTTTTGAATCCGTATCAAGGCCATAGCATGCCAAGTCTACGCCGAGTGGCGGCCTCGAGAGACCTCGATCACAGGTCAGACGTTGCGATGAGTGTAAGATTCCCGCCGAATCACTCGAGGTCGAGGGAACCTGTGATGAACGCAGTGCGCAGTCTTCTCCTTGTTGTCTTGTTTACCGCAGGATGTACGGCGACGAACCACCGGGATCAGGCTTACGGAGGCCCTGAAGTAGACGCCGGATCGAAGCAATGTCTCGCCCTCGCCATGTACTGGGAAGCCAGGGGCGAAGGGCGGGAAGGCATGAAGGCGGTGGGTTCGGTGGTCCTCAACCGCGTGCAAGATGCCCGATTTCCAGACAGCGCCTGTGAAGTGGTCTATCAGGGCGGCGAGACACCGCCCTGCCAGTTCTCCTGGTGGTGCGATGGTAAAAGCGATCGGCCCACCCACGCGGCGATTTGGGAATCGTCGCTGAGGATCGCCAGCGAAATGCTGACCGACAGGCCAGTTGATGCGACCCATGGCGCTCTGTTTTTCCACAATACGTCGTTACGCAATCCATGGCAGCGCACCAGAACGGCACGTATCGGCAACCACATTTTCTATCGTTGAGCGACGCAACCCCAACCGGGCCCGCGCTGCGTATTCTCGGCCTGGCATAGAATCCGGGTGAAAGTCGTGAACTGAGACGCCGTCGACCCATGAAATCTCGAAATTTTCCTCTGCCCGAACCAGTGCGATTGCGCGCACAAGCGATGGGCGATCGAGGCATTCAATGGATTGCCGGTCTTGGTCGGTGCGTTGCATTCCTCGAACAGAAGTGGTCGATTAATATCGGAGACGTACTTACCGGCGGTTCCGAGAGTCTCGTCGTTGAAGCACTGTGTGCCGATGGTTCGGCGGCAGTTCTCAAAATCGGCCTGCCCGGACCAACCGACCTGGCGACCGAAGCCAAGGTGTTCCGACTGGCGGAGGGTCGCGGATACGCAACGCTCATCGCGCACGACGAATTGAACAACGCCATTCTGCTGGAACGGCTGGATAAACCGCTGGCAGATCTGGGCCTGTCGATCCGCAGTCAGATGGAAGTGATATGTTCGACTCTTCTGGACGCCTGGATCCCGTTAGAGGATGAAAACAGCCTGATGACGGGGGCCGAGAAAGCGGCCTGGCTGGCGGCTTTCATTGCCGAAACATGGCAGGCATTGGGTAAGCCCTGCGAAAAGAACACCAGAGATGTGGCGCTGTCGTTCGCTGTTGAACGCCAGCAGGCCTTTGTGCCGTCTGACTCGGTGCTCGTCCACGGGGATGCGCATGCCTACAACGCATTGACGATGACCCGTCACCGGGCAGATGAGTCTGTGCGCTGCAAGTTCGTTGACCCGGACGGACTTTACGCCGAGAGGGCCTGCGATCTGGCAGTGCCAATGCGTGGCTGGAACAGCGAACTGCTCGCGGGTGACGCTGTGACGCTCGGCAGACAACGCTGCGAGATTTTAGCTGAACTGACCGGTGTTGATGAACACGCCATATGGCAGTGGGGATTCATCGAGCGCGTCTCGACCGGGCTGCTTCTGCTGAAAATAGGCCTGCGGGAAGAAGGAAGCGAGACACTCGCAGTCGCCGACAGGTGGCAACAGAGATAGCCGGGTTTCACTCAACGATTCCGAGTGAACCCGTTGCGCTCAGGGCGTGACCTACCAGGTGAATCCATCGAAAATCCAGGTAGCTGACATGGACCACCTTCTTACCATCAGCATGACTCTCGGCAGCTTCGCACTCTTCACCGTCCTGGCCCATATAAGGTGCTGCCTGCGCTTGCGAGACGAGGCGCTCAGTGTCTGCAAACATCAGCACATGCGGCGGGAACTCCAGGTTTTCCTGCGCGCAAACCAGCGCAGCACGTGGCCGCCTGGGTAGCTGGTCAAGGGTTCCCTGGCGCAATATCTGTTGAGCATTGGTCCGAGTTCGGCCTGGATCGGAATATCCAGGTCGTTCCCGCCGAGCGTATGAAGTCGAAACGCAGCCATCGGGTGCCGTCGTCGACGGCCGCGGTCACCACGCTGACGGCGGTAAAGGGACTCGATAACATCTACGTATTTCCCGGCCCTAAACGAAATACTCACTTGTCCAATAGCGCCATGCTACAGATTTTAAAACGGCTGGAGCGAACCAGCATCACCGAGCATGGATTTCGATCGACATTTCGAGACTGGTGCGCGGAATCGACCAACTATCCGGGTCACTTAGCGGGGATGGCACTTGCACACACACTCCGCGACAAGACCGAGGCTGCCTACCGGCGCGGAGATCTGTTAGAAAAACGTGCACAACTCATGGCTGACTGGGCGCGATTCTGCAGCAAGCCAGCAAACGCGGAGAAAAACTGTCGGCTTGGTAGAGCTCGTCGCAATCTGACTTCTGCTTTGTGCTCTGAAGCAGCCGCTCGCGTGGTAGAACTTGCAGGGTAAAAGAAGACTGCAATGTGCCAAACCAGACATCCATCATACTGCAACATAAAATATGGAATATTTGACCTGATAATGCGTCAGGTGTATCAATCGGACCTGCAAGCCCAGCTTGAAGACAAAATCAAAAATAGGGATCGCGTCGATGAAGACATCACTGATAGCTGCCAGCGTTTTGGTAGCGAACATTCTGACGTCCGGTTACGCGTTAGCCCAGGACAACCAGGCTACGGGTGTCGATTTTGCCGTCAGTAGAGAAAACGTACCGGAAAAAGCGCCGATCTATTCACGCTACGTCGGCCAAAGTCACCCTAATCGCGTCTACTGGGGAGACTCGCACCTGCACACCTCTTACTCGTGGGATGCTGGATTAGTCGGTAATACACTTGGTCCCGAAGAAGCCTATCGTTTCGCGAAAGGCTAGCAGGTAGTCGCCAGCTCTGGCCAGCGAGTGAAGCTGGTGCGGCCCCTTGACTGGTTGGTCGTCGCCGATCATGCAGAGAGTCTTGGCGTTGCGGTACTTTTCGAGCGCTCCGATCCCGCGATTTTGCAAAGCGATATCGGTCGTGAGACGCACGATCTCTATAAAAAAGGGGATATCTACGGCGCCTTCCAGACCTGGGGTTTCAACGTAATTGTCGGGGGCAATGACCCGCTCAAAGATTCGATGTTCACAAGGCGGGTATGGGAGGAGATTATTGATTATGCGGAAGCGCATAATCAGCCTGGTGAATTCACGGCGTTCATCGGTTACGAGTGGTCGTCGAGTCCAGCAGGTAACAATCTGCACCGAGTGGTCGTGATGCGCGATGACGCCGACGAAGCCCGGCAAGTGCTGCCGTTTGGCGCAACCGATTCGAGCGATCCGGAGGACCTGTGGCGCTGGATGGCACGCTACGAGCAAAAGACAGGCGGACGCGTCCTCGCGATCGCGCACAATGGCAATATTTCTAACGGCGTAATGTTTGCAACAGAAACTCTGTCGGGCAGGCGAATCAATCGCGATTATGCAGAACGGCGATCAACCTGGGAGCCGCTGTACGAAGTCACACAGATGAAGGGTGACGGCGAGGCGCATCCGCTGCTGTCGCCGAACGACGAGTTCGCAGACTACGAAAACTGGGACCGAGGCAACTGGAACGGCGAACTGAAGAAGCCGGAGATGTTGCCGCACGAATACGCGCGTGGTGCGCTTAAGATTGGCTTGCAACAGGAAGAGCGGCTCGGCGTCAATCCGTTCAAGTTCGGGCTCATCGGGGCAACTGACACGCACACATCGCTGGCGACAACACGCGAGGAAAACTACTTCGGCAAGGTTTCATTAATGGAG
>QIDL01000309.1 GCA_003228415.1 Gammaproteobacteria bacterium
CCGAATCTCGAGAAGCCGGGCAAGGGCCACCTGGCTGATGCCTTCGTTGCGGGCCAGCCGCAGCAGTGCCCTGGCTTGAGCCAGAGTCAACCCCAGGGCTTCGGCGGTCTCATTGAAACGTTCACGCATGAGCCGCGCCGCAGGGCCAACTGGTAGCCATCCAGCGACTGGGTTACGCTCGAATGTGTCGTCCAGCTGAACGCTGTCTGGCCGATAGTTGCGAAGCGGAAATTGCAGGCAAACGGGAGCACCCATCATGACAGAGGCGGATCAGATACAAGCGGCTTATACGACGATCCTCAAACATCTCATCGAGACCGGTCGAGCCCCCCACCACACGGAGCTGGCTCAGTTTCTCGACACCACGCCCGACAACGCGAAAGCACTCCAGGCCAAAGCCGCGGATGCCGCCGCCGGCTGTTGGATATCCACCGATACCGACTACATTCAATCCTGGGCGCCGTTCTCCAACATACCCACACAGTATCTCGTCAGCGTGGATGGGATGCAGAAATGGTACGGGCAGTGAGGACTCGAAGCGCTAGCGGTTCGCTGGCTGTTCCCCACCAAGGAAGTTCGTATCGACGCTCGCTGCCTGGATTGTGGCGAGCCAATGTTGCTGCGTTATCGCGACGAAGAGTGCCTGGAGATGGAACCGTCCACCATCGTCGCGCACTTCAACGTTCCCCTGACCAAGTGGGGTGAGGTCACCTCGTCGTTCAACTGAATGCGTATGAATCTCTTCCGGTCGGAAGAGCATGCAAAAAACTGGTCGCTGTACGACACCGCTTCGGAAGACGCCATTATGCCGGTAGCGGATTGGGCCAAGGTCTTTGCCGGGCGCATGTTCCGCCGGCGGCTGGACGCCGACTATCTCAGCCACGCGAACGAGTATCGGGCAGATTTCGCGAAAACGCTGTTTGGCGAACTGGGCCGGGGCGGCCCCTTCTTTACCGGTCGCGAGTAGCTCGTTCCACAAGTAGATCAGCCAGATGAAAAAGGTATGAAGATTCTAAAAAAAATATTTGGCTACCTCGCGCTCGGCGTCGTGGTGGTTGTCGCGGTCGGAGCGATATACGAGTGGCGACAAGCCAGCGCCGATCGGGAACGGTTTCCGCCGCCAGGGCAACTCGTGGATGCCGGTGATGTCGAGTTGCACATCGACTGCCGTGGTGTCGGTACCCCCGTTATCATTCTGGAAGCCGGCCTGGGAATGGACTCGACCGGCTGGTACAAGGTACACGACGCGCTCAGCGAGACCACCCGTACCTGCGCATACGATCGAGCCGGGCGCGGCTGGAGCAGCCTGGGAGACGACCCGATCGCTTCCGATCTGGTGGTAACACGTCTGCACAAAATGCTGAGTGCCACGATAGAGGATCCCATGGTGCTGGTCGGAATGTCCGCCGGCGGGATCTTTGTTCGTGAGTACTTTCGCCGCTACCCCGACAACATCGTTGGCATGGTCCTCATCGATTCTTCCCACGAAGAGCAGGCCGATCGCCTCCCGGAAATACCGGATGCGCCGGATATGACCCCGATTTTATCCCTGTGTACCTGGGGGCAGCCCCTGGGAATCATCCGGGCATTTTCAATGCTCGATGCCGTAATGCCACCTTCAGACACACCCGCCGAGATCAGGGCCGTCTACCGGGCCAACGCCTACCAGACCCATTCCTGCAAGGCGCTGCTGCTTGAAATCTCAGGATTCAGGACAGAACTCCAGACACCCCGGCGACCACCCGATCTCGGCGACCTGCCCCTCCTGGTACTCACCCAGGGCAAGGAACCGGAGGCCAGAGAAGCCATCGGCATGACCAGAGAACAGGCTGTTGCGCAGCGTGAGGTCTGGACGGTGCTGCAGCAGGAACTCGCCGCTTTGTCGACTCGCGGCAAGCGGATGGTGGCGACCGCGGCCGGCCATCTCA
Organism: Gammaproteobacteria bacterium; assembly: GCA_003228415.1. Classification (GTDB taxonomy): domain Bacteria; phylum Pseudomonadota; class Gammaproteobacteria; order Pseudomonadales; family Azotimanducaceae; genus SZUA-309. The sequence goes on from QIDL01000309.1 coordinate 1,929, forward strand.
TTCAGATCGATCAACCCGAAATCGTCGTGGACGGCATCGCGAAGATGATTACCAGCCTGAGAGAAACCGGCAAAAAACCCGATCTCGCAGACCACTTCGCCCCAGTGCACTCGGCAGCCGGACAGCCATGAGTTACGAGTGGCACGACCTGCTCGGTAACCTGGGCGTCATTCTGGTGCTGGCCACCTACCTGCTGGTGCAGATGGGGCGGATGGGCATCCAGCACAGCCAGTATTCCGCCCTCAATGCGCTCGGTGCCGTGCTGATCATCGTCTCGCTCCTGCACAACTTCAATCTGTCATCCTTCATCATCGAAATCGCCTGGCTCGCGATCAGCCTCTTCGGCCTGCTCCGCTGGAGCCAGCATCGACGCGCATCACCTCCCGGATAGCTCGCTCACGATTTTGAGTGCCGCCTCGACCGCTAGAGCGGGGGAAGAATAGACCGGAATACCGATGTCCTGGAGATGAACTTCGGCCGCCGCCATCGAAGCCTGTGCGAGAACCACACAGCCGGTCTGGTCGTATTCCGCCATGTCCTCTCGCACAGATGCGGCAATCGACCGGCCAAACTCATCCGGCTCACCCCGTTCAAAGTAATACCAGGCTTCGTCACACACCAGGGCTCGATAGTCGGCAGGTCTTCCCGACTCCAGGAAGGCTCGCTCCAACAGCCTACCACTCGAGAGCCTGGTGCTTTCCAGGCACATGACCAGAAGCACCGCACCGTGTTGCGCGCCTGCCCGCATCAAGGGCTCATCGACTCTGAACACATTGGCAAGTCCAAGCTGCTCGACAACAGGCCCGAGGCTGGAGCACGTGCAGACAACGGCACCCGCTTCCGCCGCGGCGGCTCTGAGGTGATCGGAAACCACAGCCATGAGCTCAGGGGTCAAGCCGTTCGTTGTCACCTCATTCAGCCAGTCTGCTTTGACCTCGTGGACGATATCTACTTCGCTCTGAGCGAGCAGGGCGTCGAACGTGGCAACGTGCACGTCGGCCGTATGTAGAAACGCGATCTTTCCAATCATCAGCTTTCCCGACAAATAGATCTACACCTCACCGCAATATCGGTAAATGGTCGAGGCAACGCAAGTATCCTCGCGCGACGATCAGGGTTCATTTTGCTCGCGGCGGACAGGCCGTTTGTCTGACTCTTCGTGCCTCTCGTAAAATCCCGGCGAATCACTATAATTCCCGCCCCTTACTGCGCCCGTAGCTCAGCTGGATAGAGTACTGGCCTCCGAAGCCAGGGGTCGCGCGTTCGAACCGCGCCGGGCGCGCCAGTTCCCCTTGGACTATCAAGCCGTAAGCTGCCGCTTGAAAAGTCGCGTGCATCGCCTTGCTCCTCGCCGCCCTGCTTGCCCAGCCTGGTGAATCAGTAAGCGATTCGTGAGAGTGCGTCGAAAGACAGAATTGCGGCGGTTCGACCGGAATTCGGCCTCACTTCGGTCAAAATGCCTTTCTCTTTCAACGCTCTGACATAACCGGCTGCTCGTTGACGTTGAATTCCAAGAACCTCATGCACTTCCGATGCTCGGAAAACAGGACGATTGAACAGCATGTCCAGGATGGCAACAGACTGCTCGCTGTGTGTTGCCTGCGCAATCTCGAGCTTCATCCGTTCATGGAGTTCCAGCACCTTGCGCACCATCTCCAGGTTCGTTTCTGATTGGCCGACTACCGCATCCAGAAAGAACCGAATCCACGAACGCCAGTCACCCGTTTCCGAAATACCGGTCAATCGAGCAGTGTAAATGTCCCGGTTCTTTTCGAAGTGCGCATGGATCAGCGCGGCCTTCGCGATTGGGTCGAGGTCGGGATGCTCGTCCTCAAGGAATGATTCAAACGCTTCCAGGTGGTCATACAGGCGCAGCGGTGATGGTGGTACATAGGTCGCCTGTTCAATCGTACATCCTTTCGGGCCTATCCAGCTCTGCGCATCCCGAAATCTGCCAGGTTTCTTGTCTTATCCCCGTGCACCTCGCATCAGATGCTCATGCATCATCCGGATGAGCTGTAGCGAACTCGGCTCCTGCTTCTGCCTCGAAGACCTCATTGGCCGTGGCGACCGTTCCCTCGATTCTGGAGGACTGCTCAGCCTCGATGCTGCATGGATCGAAGTCGACCAGCATCTGAGCGCAGATTTTTGCCATCCCGCCTGGTCGTTGTCGGGTTATCTGGGGAAGTGGCAAACCTGCCGGAGCCCCTCGAAATCGGATTCCTGCGTCCAGACTTCAGCGCCGGTACTCCGTGCGGTAGCCAGGATCAGACTGTCCGCCATCGGCAGCGAAAACTCGAGTGACAGCTGCGCGGCAGCCAATACCAGTTCCGAAGTCAGTGGAACCACCCGACCCTGCTGCATCGCGGCAATCGCCTGTAGCGCTTCTGTTTCCGAGCGTTGTCGATTCACTACCTTGAATACCTCATAGAGGCAGATGACCGGAATGATCAACAATTCAATTTGCAGTATTGCCGCTTCAAAATACCTGGCGCGCGTACTCCCCGCGAAATATTCCAGCCACCCGGGGAATCGACTCTATTCGTTCACCAAGCCGAATGGCC
>QIDL01000362.1 GCA_003228415.1 Gammaproteobacteria bacterium
GGAAAAAGCGGACTCATTCTCGATATCGTGATTGAAGCCGGCAACCCAGCGGACACGGATCGATTGTTACCGATGTTGGATCGCCATATCGAAAACTATGGTCGCGCACCAAGGCAATTGGCGGTTGATGGTGGTTATGCGAGTAAAGACAATCTTGCTGAAGCCAAGGGGCGTGGTGTTGAGGATATGGCGTTCAACAAAAAACGTGGCTTGTGTATTGAAGCTATGGTGAAGAGTCATTGGGTGTATCGGAAGCTACGCAATTTCCGTGCAGGCATCGAGGCCGGGATCTCATGTCTCAAACGCGTTTATGGATTGACGCGTTGTACGTGGAAGGGCCTGGTTCACTTCAAGTCGTTCGTCTGGTCTTCTGTGGTGGCACACAATCTGGCCGTGCTTGCGCGACTAAAACCCGCCTGACAAACGATCACTCGCCGTTGGTGTTGAAGGAGCCAGGCGGCTCAGGATCCCGCTTGCGTGCTGCAAGGTAATCACCGTCTGTTTTGCTGGCTAACAAAGAAGCGGGACATCTTATCAACACTTATGCGACAGTTTTTATACCCAATGAGCGGTACAGAACAAAATCCAGCAGAATCGACTGGAATATTCGCCTACAATTCGACTGTTTGTGGACGGACACGAGATAGGACTATTTGAAAATCGCGTGTATGACGGGATTCGGCCGTTGCTCGCTCAGTTACGTTCCGCGGGCGCTACTCTCTACGTCGCGACCAGTAAGCCCTATGTGTTCGCATCTCGTATTGTCGAGTACTTTGGACTGGCGCAATACTTCGATCAGCTATTCGGATCCGAGTTGAACGGTAAGCGTACCGATAAAGCGGAACTGCTACGGTATGCGATAACTGAAACCGGTGTGGATGCATCGGAATCGACCATGGTCGGCGATCGTTCGCATGATATGGTCGGCGCGGTTGACAATGATATTCGCGGAGTGGGTGTGCTCTATGGGTATGGCTCGGCTGAGGAACTGACGGCGGCGGGGGCAAGCGTGATCGTTGAGCAGATCGGTGACCTTTTCGAGGTGCTCTCGGTTCGGTGACACGTCAGCTGCCTGTTCCAGGATGATGGAGTTTTGCTTCCCAGACCATTTCGGGTACCGGTCTGGCTTCGAGAAACGCCGCCATCATTGCGTTCACCGCTTCTGGTGCGTCCTGTTGCACCCAGTGTGATACCCGCGGTAGATATCGGATCGTCAGATCGGCAACAAATTCGTCGGTGCCATAGGTCGATTCTTTTGTCAGCGCCACGTCGTCTTCTCCCCAGACCATCAAAGTGGGGGTCTGAACAACAGGAAACCCCAGCTTCTGCTGCCGGCGTGCGCCGCCGCCTCTGACAAGGGCACGGTAGTAGTTGATCATGGCTGTCAATGCGCCTGGCTGAGCTGCGTTGCGTGCATAAACCTCCAGCACCTCGTCGGGGAACAGATCCGGATGGTTTGCCGAGCTGCGAATCATCTCGCCGATGGCTCTGGCATCATCACGCCCCAGTAGATACTCCGGCAGGCCGGGGATCTGGAAGAACAAGATGTACCAGGACTTTCTGAGCTGCTCGAAACTCATGTTTTTGCGCATGGCTCCAGGATGAGGCACGTTGCAGATGATCAGTCTGGAAAGTGGCCTCAGTTGACGCATGGCGAAGAACCAGGCGATCACCGCCCCCCAGTCGTGAGCGATGAGGACGGTTTCTTCGGCTTGAGAGGCATCGATGAGGCCCGCAACATCGGCCATGAGGTCTTCGATGCTGTAGGCACCCATCCCTTCGGGCCGCGCTGAGTTTCCGTAGCCGCGCAGATTGGGCGCCCATGCCTGGTAGCCCAGCTCGGCGAGCATGGGCAGCTGATGGCGCCAGGAGATAGAATGTTCTGGAAAGCCGTGCAGACACAGCGCAAGACGACGGCCGCTGCCGCAGACGTCCACCTCGAATTCAAAGTCGTTCGCATGGATCCGACGGGTTGCTATGTTCGGAATCTGAAGTGCCTCCGGAATGATCGATGTCGGAAGTAGAGCGGTTTGTTTCGTGGTTCTCGCCCCAGAGTGCCGATAGGATGGTATCAGGTTATGCGAGTGAGTATCGTGACCTGTCGGTCCAGCTAACGCGGCTGTAACAACGAGATGTGGCGGTTAATGTGATGTCGATTACCCTTGCATTTCGAACAGGACGAGGAGATGTCATGACGACCCAGTTGGAAAAAGCCATTGCGTTTCGTGAACTGCACGAATCGACCAATGCGTTCCTGATCCCGAACCCATGGGATGCGGGGTCCGCACGATTGCTGCAGGGCCTCGGCTTCAAAGCACTGGCCAGCACCAGTGCGGGGTTTGCCTACACCCTGGCCAAAGCCGATGGCCAGGTGACGGTTGGAGAAAAGCTGGGCCATTTGGAGTTGCTTGCCGCTGCCACGGAGATCCCGGTCAACGCAGATCTGGAGAACGGATTTTCCGATGACCCTCAAGGTGCGGCCGATGCTGTCGCTCGGAGCGCGGCGGCGGGCGTGGTCGGTTGTTCTATCGAAGACTACGATCCGGTGACTAATACGATTTATTCATTCGACCACGCGGTAGAGAGAATAGCAGCCGTGGTCGCGACGGCACGGGCGCTGGAATTTCCGTTTACATTGACCGCTCGAGCAGAAAACCTGTTGCGTGGCGTGAATGACCTGGAGGACACCATTCGGCGATTGCAGGCATTCGCAGCGGCGGGTGCCGATGTGCTTTACGCGCCGGGACTCAAGACGTTGGAAGACGTGCGCGCTGTTGCGGCTGAAGTAGACCGTCCGTTGAATGTGCTCGCCCCGTTTTTGCCTGGAGTCAGTGTGATAGAGTTGGCGGAAGCGGGCGCAAAGCGGATCAGGATTGGCGGTGCGCTCGCCTATGCGTCCCTGTCACCGGTTTTGAACGCAGCCAGCGAAATGCTTGATTCAGGCAGTTTCGGTTGGTTGAAAGACTGTGCACCTGCCGCCGAGATCGGCCGGCTTCTGAGGTAAAAAAATGGAAAAAGAACTCTGGCGCCAATCGGCCACCGAGCTGGCAGGCTTGATCTACAGTAAACGGGTATCCAGCCGGGAGGTGGTGCAGGCGCATCTTGATCGCATCGACGAGGTGAACGGTGAAATCAACGCCGTCACGGTGGTGCTCGCGGAAGCCGCGCTTGCCGCAGCCGATCGAGCGGACACCAGTGAACTTTCCGGACCTCTGCACGGCGTGCCATTTACCATCAAGGAAAACATCGACTGTGTTGGCTCCGCCACCACCCACGGCGTGCCCGCGCTGGCGGAGGCGATGCCCACGATGGATGCGCCGATCGTGGCGCGGATGAAAGCGGCAGGCGCGATTCCGCTGGCGCGCACCAATCTCCCCGAGATGGGTTTGCGCATCACCACGGACAATCCTCTGCGCGGACGGACGCTCAATCCCTGGGATCCCGACCGCACCTGCGGTGGGTCCAGCGGAGGAGAGGCCGCCGCGCTGGCAACCGGTATGACACCGATCGGGCTGGGAAACGACATCGGCGGGTCCTTGCGTAACCCGGCCTATTGCTGCGGTATCACCAGCCTGAAACCCAGCCCTGGTCGCATCCCCCACGCCACTACCCTGCCACCCCGGGATGGAGGCATCTCCGCTCAACTCATGTCGGTAAACGGTCCCATGGCCCGCTGTGTAACCGATCTTAGAGTGGCGCTCGGTATTCTTGCCGGGCGTGATCCGCGCGACCCGGTGTCCGTGGACGCACCCCTGCAGTTACCGGAGCCTGCGAGCCGAAAGGTCGCGCTGGTGACCGATGTGCCCGGGATCGAACTGCCAGCGGCCACTGTGGCCGCGATCCGGCAGGCGGGCGACCTTCTCGCGGCGGAAGGCTGGGCGGTAGAGGAAACACAGCCGCCCGAACTCGAACGGGTCACCGAAATCTGGGCCTACCTGCTGACCCATGATATCTCGGAGATGATGCCGGCCTTGATGGAGCTGATGTCGGAGGGGCCCCTACGATCGCTGAACAATCTGATAGCACGCTACCAACCGTCCACTATGCCGGGGTTGCAGGTTCACACCGAGCGCAATCGCCTGTGTCGGTTGTGGTCGGAGTTTTTCACGGATTATCCGGCGATGATCGGCCCCACCTGGTGTGATCTGCCGTTTCTGCATGATGCGGATATTGATGAGGAAACCGGAATAGATCTGGTGATCAACACGCTGCGTTTTATTACACCGGGTAGTGTGCTGGGACTTCCCTCCGTTGCGTTACCCATGGGCGTGGCAGACGGTCTGCCAACCGGGGTGCAGGTCTACGCTGATCGATGGCGTGAGGATATCTGTCTCGACACCGCAGAGATCATCGAGAAGCAACGGCCACCGGTTTGGCCACCCCGGGGGTGAGCCGGTTCCGCGCATCTCCCTGCCCGGCGCGCACTTAGGGGGAAACACCTAGAGACGGTCGTTCGACGCGGTAGTAGCGTAATCCGA
>QIDL01000272.1 GCA_003228415.1 Gammaproteobacteria bacterium
GTCCTATGACAGACCAAGTAATGACGAGGCCCAAAGTGGGTCTAATGACCTTCGGCGATGACCGCGACTACATGTGGGAGGGTTACTTTGCGAACCTGACCGAACCACGTCACAAAGAGGCGGTGGATTATCTGAGCGGTCTGCCGGTCGAACTGATCAACTTTGCTGAGGTTGCTCGTTCGAAAAAGGAGGTCGACAGACAGATCGAGAAGCTGAAGGAAGCCCAGGTAGAGGCCTTGTTCGCGCACACACCGTGCTGGGCCACGCCCAATATCGTCGTGCGTGCGGTGCAGGGCCTGGGTTTGCCCACAGCGATGATGACCAGCACCAGCGCCGCTACCCATGGCATGGTTGGTTTGCTCGCCGCTTCCGGCGCCCTCTCCCAAATCGGAATCGATCACATCAGGGTGAGAGACGATTTCGGCGCTCCTGTGTTCGAGGAAAAGCTGCTGCCGTATTTCCGTGCCGCCTCGACCAAGGCCCGGCTGCGGGGCCGGGTGATGGGCCTGTTCGGTGGCCGCTCGCTGGGCATCGATACCGGTACTTTCGACCCGATGCAGTGGCGTTCGCAATTCGGCGTGGATGTCGACCACATCGACCAACTGGAGATTGTGCGCCGCGCCAAGCTCGTTGACCAGGACAGGGTTGAGAAGATGATGAGATGGACCCATGAGCAGTTTGCTTCCATCGCATTTGATGATGACAAGCTGACTGAAGACAAACTCGAGTTCCAGCTTCGCTGTTATCTTGCCAATAAAGACATCAACGCGGAGAGGGGCCTCGACTTCATCGCCGTCAAGTGCATGCCCGAACTGTCAGACCACTACGTCCCGCAGTGCATTTCCGCCGCGCTGATGCCCGGCCCGTACGATTCGGAGGGCACGAAACAGCCTTGTTCCATGTCCTGCGAGGCTGACGGCGATGGCGCCTTGAGCATGGAGATTCTCAAGGAGGTGTCTGGCGGCGGCTCGACCCTATTCGCAGATGTCAGCCACGCGGACGAGGACCGGAGAATACTGTATCTGCCGAATTGCGGCGGCATGTGCTCCTGGTTCGCGGGCCGATCGGACAATGCTTCGGACAATTTGGGTCGTATCGAGTTGCGTCCCTCGCTCCGGCCCGGAGGCGGAGCTATCACGTACTTTATCGCCTCTCCAGGCCCGATCACGCTGGCCCGGCTGTATCGCGTCGCCGGTCAATACCGAATGGCGATCATACCTGGTGAAGTCGTCAGGCTGGCGGACGAGGACCTGGCGTCATTCGCACAGGAACGGGGCAAACACCAGTTGCCGACCGCCTTTGTGAGGATCGAAGCTGATCTGGGCCGTTTCGTCGACGAATTCGGCTCCAACCATATATCGGGAGTGGCCGGCACCTGGGTACGCGAACTCGTACATCTGTGCGGGATGCTGGATGTCGAGCCCGTCGTGATGGATACGAACTTCTAGCGATCAGACGAAGTTGAAACAGTTACGCCAATGATGACGCCAAGAGAGTGCTTCCATGCTGCGATGAGCCATGAGCAGCCCGACCGTCTGCTGATCGACATGGGGAAACACATCGGCTCGATTCACCGCCGTGCCTACACCAAGCTCAAGGACTATCTCGGTGATGAAAGCATGGTCAACGAGAACAACATCCTGGATCGAATGGCTCAAACCGTTGTACCAGATGAATCGCTGCTGCAGCGATTCGATATTGACTTCCGATGGGTTGTGCCGCATTGGGTACAGGTCGCCGAACGCAAAGACGTCCCTGGTTACATCGACATGTGGGGCGTGCCCTACAAGGCCGTCGGGGACGAGGACCACCACGTCGTGGATGGCGCGCCGTTGCGGCAGGCCTCAGTGGACAACATCGATGACTACCAATGGCCTGATCCACATGACCCAGACCAATTCAGGGGCCTACGCGAACGGGCGAAGCATCTCTTCGAGAACACGGATTACGTGATCGGTGCCGATGCCATCAAGGCCGGCGTCTTGATGAACTCGCTGCAGATGCGGGGTTATGAAGAGTTCTTCATGGACCTCATCATCGACAAGGAATTCGCCGAAGGGCTGATGGACAGGATTCTGTTGACCCTGAAGGAGATGTGGAGCCACTACATGGAAGAGGTCGGACCCTACGTGCAGCTCGTCTACCTGACTGACGATCTCGGTTCGCAGACTTCACTGCTGATCTCTCCCCAGCTGTTCCGCGAACTGGTCAAGCCGCGGATGAAAGAGTTGCATGACCACATCAAGAGCCTCGCTGATGTGAAACTGATGTTCCACACTGATGGCGCCGTCCTGCCTCTGGTCGATGATTTTCTGGACATGAATGTCGACATTCTCAATCCCGTCCAGACGTCGGTGACCGGACTGGAAGATACGTTTGCCTTGAAAGAATCCTTTGGTGATCGTTTGTGTTTCCACGGTGCGATCGACGTACAGCAGTTGATGCCCAATGCCAACACTGAACAACTGGAGCAGGAAATTGCCCTGCGCATCTACGACTTGGGCCGAAACGGCGGCTACATACTCGCTCCCTGCCACAACATCGGTCATGATATTGCCCCAGAAAACGTGATCACTCTTTTTGAGAAAGCGAGAGAATTCGGCCGGAACCCGGCGAGTTTGAAGAATGTCGTTGAGACAGGCTCCTCCTACTTCACCCGGCACGGGTCGTGACCAGGACAGGTAATTCCGCGAGACAAAAGAGCTGTGGGCTGTGGGAATCACGTGAATAGTGACATAGGGAACCCCGTAAAACACAAACTGAAGAGTGGCCAGCGAACCATTGGCGCCTTCCTACAGACGATCAGCCCGGTTGCAGCCGAAATCATGAGCCAATCCGGATTCGATTGGCTGATCGTCGACCTGGAGCACGCTCCCGGTGACTTCGCCAACTTGCAGGCCCAGCTGCAGGCCATGAACGGCTCCGGAGTCGTTCCATTCGCACGAGCGCCCTGGAATGACCCGGTGGCGATCAAGAGGATCCTGGATACAGGCGTGATGGGGGTTTTGGTCCCCTTCGTCAATACGCGCGAGGAAACAGAGGCCGCGGTCGCCGCCTGCAAGTATCCACCGCAAGGAGTTCGTGGTGTTGCCGGCAGTCCGCGCGCAGCCGGCTACACAGGCAATGTCATGCACTATCTCACTTCGGCCAATGCCGAAACCATCGTCATGGTCGCCGTGGAAACGGCTCAGGCGGTGGAGAATCTCGATGAGATACTTTCCGTGGAGGGACTGGATGGCATCTTCATCGGCCGAGTGGACCTGGCCAGCAGCTTGGGATACCTGGGCAACACGGAACAGCCCGAAGTGCAGGAGGTGATCGCCGTGATCGAGGAAAGAGTTCTGGCTTCGGACAAGTTCCTGGGTGCACTGGCAACCTCCTGGAACGAGGCCAGGGACTATTTCGAAAAGGGTTACCAGTGGATGGTCCTGATGCAGGATGGCGCAACGCTACGAAAAGTGGGCGACGAGTTGGTGGCCGATTTCCGAAAGACCTACGGCGACGGTTGATGGGAAGTCGGCACCATGGAAAGAACGGACCTGGACGTTAGGCCATGAAACTGAAAGACAAAGTGGCCGTCATTGCCGGCGGCACCAAGGGAATCGGACTGGGTATTGCTCTGGAGTTCGTGCGCGAAGGAGCGAAGGTGGTGATCGGCGGTACGACCGATGAGACCGGGCAGGCAGGTGTCAGGGAGATCGAGGCCGTCGGTGGAGAGGGGCTGTTCGTCAACTGCGACGTCTCCAGCCTGGCCGACCTGGACGGGATGATCGAGCGTGTGGTCCAACGGTTCGGTCGGGTTGATATCTATGTAGCGAACGCGGGCATCAACGACGCGAACAAAACCCATTTTCTTGACATCACGCCTGACCAGTATGACCGAATCATGGGCGTCAACCTCAGGGGCATGTTCTTCGGGGGGCAAAGGGCTGCCCGGCAGATGATCAGGCAAGGTGATGGAGGAGTCATCATCAACATGTCCTCCGTGAATGCCCACTTGGCCTTGGATTCGCAGGTGGTCTACACAACATCCAAGGGTGGCATCCAGCAATTGACCAAGGTACAGGCGATTGCGCTCGCTCCCCACAACATCAAGGTCAACGCCATGGCGCCTGGTCCGATAGAAACAGAATTGATGCGGAGGGTCGGTTCCGACAAGCAGCTAATGAACACCATTCTGTCGCGGACGCCACAGGGACGCGTTGGCACCCCCATGGAGTGCGGGCGGTTGGCCGTGTTCCTCGCAAGCGAAGATTCGGACTTCATTTTCGGCCAGTCGATCTACATCGATGGTGGGAGAGGCTTCCAGGCTCTTCCGACGCCGGGATACAAAACCGTGACCGATGAGGATTACGAGCGCCTGCTCAGCCTCTGAAGGCCTAGTGGTGTGTCGCACAAATAATCACCGCATCTCTCCGGCCCTCGACGCTCCTGGCGGCGTCCTCCGCCTCGACGCATCTCGCCGATGCGCC
>QIDL01000197.1 GCA_003228415.1 Gammaproteobacteria bacterium
TGAAAATGGCCGATCCATCACAGCCGGATCTTCTTCGAGAAGGATTGGCTCCGGCACCGGAATCCCCGCCCGGTAGGCCGCTTCATAAGTACGGTATTCCAATGCCCGTTCGGTATCGATCAGGCTGGAGGGTGGATCGCGGCGCAGGATGACGGCTCGAGTCTCGTTGTTGACCTGGAGTGACACTCGATAGGTCTCCCGGGAAGCACCACCGGGGATCTGCTCGATGGCGACGAGCTCTACAGACTCAGCCCAGTGATCGGTTAGATAACCGGTCAGTCGCTTGCCGAGGTTGTCGAGAACTTGGCTCATCGGAACCTGGGTGCGATGAAGTCGACAACATGAAACGAATATCCAGGCTCGAATTCCGCTTTTGACATGGACTGCTCCCAGAACGGCTAGAGGTTACCAAAGGTAACGGTTTTGATCGTCAATGCAATTACCTGATGCAGTTGCTAGAGTGGGCGGCTCACCCCCGAGGAAGATATGGATGCCGACCAGCCTGGATGGTGGGCATCATCTCCGCCGAGGACCGAATTACGAGCCCTTTTCACGGGCGATGTTCGGCGATGATCTGACAGATGGGCGTTTCTGACCCTGCAAAATGGAGTCCGGCGACAGAATGAAATTGAGTGAACTGAGTCGGTCCATCGAGGGTGCCGTAGCCATCATCACCGGGGCTGCCAGCGGGATGGGCCGAGCCACTGCGAAACTGTTTGCAGAGCAGGGGGCACGGGTCGCCGCCATCGATGTCAACGCCGAGCCGCTCGCGGAGGTGGTTGGCGAAATCGAAGCCGCCGATCGTGAGGCCAGAGGCTGGGTGCTCGATGTGTCTGACCCTGAAGCCATCGTTTCGGTGTTCGCAGAGATCGGCGATCACTTCGGTGGCATGGATATTCTGATCAACAATGCCGGGATTTCCCGCTTCGCACCCATCGATGCAGAAGATTATGAGGCGGCCTGGGATCTTTCTGTGTCGGTACTGCTGACGGCTCATACCAGGACGATTCGAGCAGCCCTCCCGCACCTGCGCCAGGCGGAGCACCCGCGCATCATCAACATTGCGTCCACGGAAGGCCTCGGCGCCACCAGATTCGGCAGCCCCTACACCGCGGCAAAGACCGGCGTGATCGGTCTGACTCGATCGCTGGCCGTTGAGCTCGGGCCGGAGAGGATTACGGTGAACTGTATCTGTCCCGGGCCCATCCACACCGGTATGACCAGTGCCATTCCCGATGAGTCCAAGGCGGAATTCGCGCGCAGACGAGTGGCCTTGAAACGCTATGCCGAGCCAGAGGAGGTTGCTCATGCGACGCTCAGTCTGGTGCTGCCCGCGGCAGGATTCATCACCGGGGTGGCACTGCCGGTGGATGGTGGCCTGACGATACGGAACGCCTGAGCCATGGCCGAACCTGCAGCGGATAGTCTTCCTCAGAGTGAATCGCGGCATCGGGTAGACTGGCGCACAGTGGTCAGTTTTGGTGCCCCCGGACTGGGCGCCGGCTACATGTACCTGATGCTGGCACTCTACGTGATGAAGTTTGCCACCGATGTGCTGCTCATCGCACCGGCGATCATGGGACTGATCTTCTCTGCTTCGCGGATCTGGGATGCGATCTCCGACCCGGTTGTGGGCTATCTGTCAGACCGTACCCGAAGCCGCTTCGGCCGACGCCGCAGTTGGATTCTTGCGAGTACTGTACCCATTGGTGCGGCATTCATCATGGTTTTTGCACCGCCGCAGGATCTCAGCGGAATGGGATTGGTGATCTGGATGGCGGTGGCGATCATCGGCTTCTACTCGGCCATGACAGTTTTTTTCGTACCGCATCTGTCTCTTGGCGCCGAGTTGTCCAACAGCTATCACGAGCGCAGCCGACTGTTTGGCGTTCGGCATGGTTTTTATACGTTTGGTTCCATTCTCTCGTTAATCAGCTTTTATCTGCTGATTTCAGCCGAGCAGGAAGGCCGGGAAGCGGTACGGGCGACGGCGTTCGATCTGGCACTGCTGGCGTCCGTGGCGATGGTCGTTCTCATCCTCGGTTCGGTAAAATTCCTCAAGGAGCGCCCCGATTATCAGGGTCGGGTCAACGAGAACCCGTTTCACGCCTTCCGCGACGTGTGGCGCAATCCCCATGCCCGACTGCTGATCGTGGTGACCTTTATCGAGAATGTGGGTTCGGCCGCAATTGGTGCGCTGACTCTGTACGTGGCCCAGTATGTCGTAGGCGCGCCGCTCTGGGCGCCGGTGATAATCCTCTGTTACATGCTGCCTTCTTCGCTGTCGGTGCCTATGTGGATTCCGCTGTCCCGGCGCTTCGGCAAGGTGCGGCTGTGGATGTTTTCCATGATCATGACCGGTGTGTCGTTCGGTGCCATGGTTGCGCTGCCGTTTCTGGAAGGGACCACCTTCAAAATCGTCTACATGTGCGTTGCAGCAGTTTTTGCGGGGTTGGCCGCCGGTTGCGGTGGAACGCTGTCACCCTCTATTCAGGGCGATGTCATCGATTACGATGAGATGGTCACCGGTGAACGCAAGGAAGGTTCTTACTTCGCGGCATGGAACTTCGTGTACAAGGGCGCGACCGGAGTCATGCTGTTGCTGACGGGATTCGTTCTGCAAGCCGCCGGATTCATGCCGAATCAGGAACAGACGATGACCGTGCAGGTGGCAATCGTAACCCTGTACGGAATGTTTCCACTGGTGTGCTACGCCATCGGCGCCTTCCTGTTCAGGAAATTCAAGCTGGACGAAGCGGAGCATGCCAAAATTCGCGGGGTGCTCGATTCGAGGAACGGGTCTGACCTGCAAGAAGTCTGACTAAGGAGCTTTAGCTCGCTGACTGTCCTTGAATGAGTTTGCTATCAGATCCACCACGGCCGGATCCAGGTGGCCGTCTGCGATGAGACCCCGGTCTGCTTGAAATTGGCCGACAGCCTGGCGCGTAGCTGGCCCGAGCCGCCCGTCTGGCTCGCCCGGATCGTAGCCCAGGCGATTGAGCTCGAGTTGAATCTCCATGAGATCGGCCGGTGCAAATCGCAGGTCGTCTACCGGTGGCGATATCTGGAGTCTTCCGGCGCCGACGATGCGGTCTGCCAGGTGTCCGACTGCCAGAGCGTAGGAGACCGAGTGGTTCCAGCCCATGATCACATCGAAGTTCCGGTAGGTGAGAAAGGCGGGTCCTCGATGCCCGGCGGGCAAGCGCAGGGTGGCTTCCACGCTAACCACCGGCAGCCGTTGACCGAACGCGTCAGTGATGCCGAGTCGGCGCCACTCGGTGAGGGCTCTGGGTTCGGTCCCCCAGGCCAGGCGGTAATCGAAATCTGCCGGAAGTCGGACCTCTCGACCCCAGCGCAGACCAGACTCCCACCCCAGACGGTTCAAAAAGTGGCCTGCGGAGCCGAAGGCATCTTCGAGACTGGTGAAGAGGTCGCGCCTGCCATCCCCGTCGAAGTCGATCGCATACTTCAGGTAGGTGGTTGGCATGAACTGAACATGGCCCATGGCGCCAGCCCAGGACCCGTGCATCTGATCCAGAGAAATGTCTCCGGATTCGATGATCCTGAGGGCGGAAATCAACTCGGTTGTGAAATAGCGGCTGCGTCGCTGGTCACAGGCCAGGGTTGCCAGGGAGTCGGGAATTGCCGTTTTCCCCAGGTAGCTGCCGAAGTTCGTCTCGAGGCCCCAGACGGCTAGTAGATATTGAGGTGGTACACCGCTTTGTGCCCGAACGCGCTCCAGCAGAACACGATGCCGATCGAGCAACTCTCGCCCTTGTGAAACCCGGGTGTCGGTAACGCGTGCACTGAAATAGCTCGCGAAGGTCTGAGTGAACTCGGGTTGTCGCTGGTCGAGTTCCAGAACGCGCTGACTTCGGGAAACCTGGTCGAGAACCCGATCGACGACCGCGGGTGAAATCTGCGCTGCCCGAGCCGTTTCCTTCAAGCGGCTGATGCAGCTTTCGAAGTCATCATCGGCATGGGCGAACGATACGATGCCGAGCAATACCGCGGCGGCTGCCTGCCAGTGGCGTCGGGACCTGATAGAAACGAGCCGGCCGTCAGACCGCTTCGAGAGATTCCTGGGGTTCGGCCGAAACGAGGCTGAGATTGCCTTCGGTAACGAAGGGTGCCAATTCTTCTGCCAACATTTCGGGATCCAATCGGCCCAGCGAGCCTCCCATGAGTTTCTGCAAGCCTCGAGCAATGTCAGACAATCCTTGATTCAATGCCGCACCAGCCGGATCGGCATAGGTGGTATTAATCAGATTCCGGTAGTCCTGCAAGCCTCGCAAAATCTGAACGATTGCCTTTTCGTCCTTGCCGCTTGGTGCCAGCATGGCTTGATTGTGACGCTGACGATGTGTGACGTACATGATGGTGTCCAACCCGATCAAGTCCTTGAATTGTGGAACATGTAGCACAAGGCGTACTTGAAAAAGAATTGAAGTATTCTG
>QIDL01000137.1 GCA_003228415.1 Gammaproteobacteria bacterium
CCGTAGACACCGAGGCTCTCCCCTCCGAGCCTGTCCGCAACCTGCCTGAACCCAGCCCGGAAACAACGGTGGCCGAGTCCACTCGAGACCCCGCAGCCTCCCCCGCCGATGAGCCGGGCTTGACGCTGCGATTCGCTTCCGACGGCGACTTTCTCAGGCTGATTGCGAAAGGCGGCATCAAGGTCTACGCCTTCAGCCAGTCCGACATTCTCAGTTTGAACGACAGCTATCGTTTTCTCGAATCTCGTACTCCCGGTCAGGTCTACGAGCTTCTCACAGAGTCGATTCCCAGCCTCATCGTCGATGCGCTGCGTCGTGAGCGCAATGACATCGGCACCTTCACCTGGGGCATCGCGCTGCCTGATCGAATCAGCAGGCAAATCGACCGGCAACTGCAAACCGTAACGAGCGGTCAACTTGTCATCGATCGATATGGAGACGTGCACCATGTGTCGGCTTCCTAGGGAACCTCTTGGATTCGTCTGCATCGCGCTGCTCGCTGTCGTCATCGGCAATCCAATTGCCTTCGCAGGCTCCGGGTTGCTGACATCGACGCTCGGGCGCTGGCTCGATACCGAAGCCGTTCCGGAGCTCGGTCGGATGCTCGGCCAGCATCCGAGGTTCAAAGGCGAGACCATTCAACTGGTCAGCCTCGAGGGCGGCAAACCACTGGATCAGGCCAGTAGATTGCATCAGGCAGTGCAGGCGCACCTCACCCAGCGCCTGCTCGCCACCTCCGGCGTGCGCATCGCCTGGACGGATCAGCCTCAAACGGCCTGCGGAATCCGCGAGCAACCCGTTTACCTTCTGGGAATCGAGATCGAGCGCGACGGTGGCCGCTATCACAAACTCAATATCGGTATGATCGATGTGGCCGAATCGGTGTGGGTCAGCGGTGTGAATTTCACCTGGCGCGGCCGCCTTACCGCCACAGAAACAGCCGCACTCAACCAGCGAGTCGCTGCCGCACCGGAAGGCACACTGGATAATCCGCTACCCGTTGCCGCCAGCCAGAAAATTGCCCAAACCATGCACCGACACTTACGCTGTGCGCTACCCGAGGGAATTGACGGGCCGGTGTTTCTGGCGCCAACGACGGCGCTCGGTCCCAACCGAACCCTTCTAAACCGGGTGACAGCTCAGCTGCAGTCGGAGCTCGCCACCGCACCGATCGCCGCCATCACCCGCAATCCGGATGCCGCCGAGTGGATATTGTCGGTTTCCACGGACGCTACCAGCCTGGGCAATCAATCCCGGCAGCTTGCCCTGCTGCTGGAAGACCGAACCAATCAGGTGACCCAGCAGGTCGCCACCGTCTACGTCAGCGGGTTGCAAGCCGATGACATTCCGGACCAACACGGCTCCGACACCGCTACTCTTATAGCCGCAAGTGTAGCCGCGAGCGAAACGGCACTGCTGTCCAACCTGCGTCTGGAGGCTGGGCAGGATGCAGGCATTTGTGACCGTCCGCGGGTCAGCGCCGACCAATGCGCCGAAATCAGCTTCGATCTGTTGCGCCCCGCCTATCTTTTTGTTTTTTCCACCCGGGACCGGCAACTCCACTCAATCTCCTGTGACTCAAAGCTGGTAGAGGCCAGCGCCGGTGAGCGTCGTTTTCGAGTCCGGGTAACACCGTCCAGCAACGGCAGTCCGGATGCCGGTATCTATGCGCTCGCCGTAGACGATCGATCAGCCGCCAGGGAACTCTCCAGGCACATCCGGTCAGGCGGTTGTTCACATCCATCAGCAACTTCCAACGGCTGGCTCGAGACCCTCGAGAAGCTCATCAAGACCCATCCGGTGGAATGGCGTGCCATCCACCTGGCCTACACCCCCGCGGGCGTAGAGAGACTCTGAGGACTCGGAGGAGATGACATGCGTTTTCTAATCGGCATCCTCACCGGCGCGGCAATGACGCTGTTCATCGCTACTGCTGTCGATGCGCCGACCAATCCGGTACTGGCGAGTGCCACGGAGCGCTTCCACGGGGTCTGGGACAGCCTGATCGAGGCCACATCCGACACGCTTTTTCGCAACCCGGAAACCGAGACAAATCAGACCCCGTCTATCGAAAACGCCCGGACCGCCGAGCTCGACAGGATCCCACCAGCCTTGTATGAGCCAGAACAGTATGACCCAGAACAACATCAGCCCGATTCTGCGATCGAGCTACCCATCGTGGAGTCTGGAGAATTCGCGGAATGGGCGGAATCAGTCGGCACTATCGTGCCGGAATCAGTCGGCACGACAGTGCCGGGGTCAGTCGGCACTTCCGTGCCGGGGTCAGTCGCCACTTTGGACGTACCGGCCGCGACGAACGCTGATGCCGTTGTGAAACCCGAGGCTGAGCCTGAATTCGACAATGGCCGGTGGTTCCTCGAGACCGAGGCATCAACCCTGGCAACCGTCTGGGTACCCTTCCACAGTCAGATGTCCGCCGAGGGATTTGCCGATCGTCTGAGCCGCGAACTGGAATACCCATTCCGTGTTCAACGTCAGGGACCGGGAAACTATCAGGTGGTATTCGATGCCGAATCCGGCAGCGAACGCGAGGCTCTGCTCGCCAGGATAGCGGAGGTGACCGGTCAATGATGACGTTACCAGGCAGGCGCTCACGAGCCATGAATTTCAGCAGCAGAATCTTCAGAAGCAAGACCACGGCAGGCGCCTTGCGAAGGATGGTTCTGGCAGTATCGGCCCTGTGGCTGGCGCCACCACTGACTGCCGCGGAATTCAGCTATCCCTATCAATCCTGTTTCGAGATCGCGGCAAAGATGCATCAGGTCCCCGTCGATCTGCTGCTGGCAGTCGCCGCCACGGAAAGCGACTGGAATCCGGATGCTCGCTCCAACGCCAACGCCCACGGCATCATGCAGATCCAGTGGCCGGGTACGGCAAAGCACCTCGGCGTACGCCGGGTCTCCGAACTCTACAATCCCTGTCTGAACATCGAGCTCGGGGCCCGCTACCTGCGTGAACTGCTCAATGCCTCCGACAACGATGTGGAGACTGCGCTGGCTGCCTACAACTACGGTCCTGGCCGGATCAGTCGCGCCGACAAACTTCCAGAAGGCGCCAGGAAATATGCCGCCAAAGTAGCCGGTCACCAGGCCCGGATCGAAGCCAGGAATTTCGCCGTCAGCGAAGGGCTGCTGGTGGCCAAGGGAGTCGTATTCGATTCAGGCATCCGGGCCCAGCGCTTTGCCAGGTCCATGAACGCTCAGATCGACAACGCAAGGTTCCAGGCAGTTCGCGAGACCGACGGGCAGCATCGGGTTCAGATGCATGTCAGCGAGCGGGGCTTGAGCACCACGGATGTCGCCACACTGCAGGCTCTCGGCTGGTCCGCGCTGGGAGATGCCTCATGAATCGAACCGCAGCCCTGATGATGTTAACGGTCTGCGTGCTGGTCTTCGCGCTCACCGCCAACGCCAACGAGCTCCAGGTGCGCGCGCCCGTCGTCACCGTGGAACCGCTGACAGATCCGCCCATGGAGGTGGAACACTGCCACGGCCAACCGCAATCGGATGCCGGTCTGGCTGACCTTCTGGCCTGGGACCTGGGGCTCAACTGTACGACGGAGCTGGTCGAATCGGCGACCGTCAGAGGCTATCGGGTGTTCTACCGTTGGGACGACCGGGTTTACAGTCAGATCATGTCCTCCGTACCCGGTGACACCATTCCATTGACAATCCGACTCGACTGATCAGATCAATAACCGACGGCGCCACCATCCGGCGCCCTGCGGTCCACGCCCCCCTCGAGTCCGTCTTTCCGAACGATGATGACCTCCGCCACCCCCAGGTTGTCGACTTCCCTGAGCTCATGGCCTCGCTGTCGAAGCAGGGTCAGCGTATCCGGCGAGAAAGCAAGCTTCTCGACGTGCAGGCGATCGGGTAGCCACTGATGATGAACCCGGCCAAGATCCACCGCGGTCTGCGCGTTCGCGCCATGATCGATCACATTGATGATTGTCTGCAGGACCGTGTTGATGATGGTCCGGCCTCCGGGCGAACCTGTGACCATGAAGACTTCGCCGTCCTTGTTGACGATGGTCGGGCTCATGCTCGAGAGCATTCTCTTGCCCGGCTCCGCCAGATTGGCGCTGGTTCCGATCAGCCCGTTGGCGTTGGTGAGCCCCGGACCCGCATTGAAGTCACCCATCTCGTTGTTGAGTAGAAAGCCACCACCAGGCACCACGATGCCAGAGCCGTAGCTGTACTCCAGCGTGTAGGTGAGCGAAACCGCGTTGCGATCCTTATCGACCACCGAAAAATGGGTGGTCTCGCTGCTCTCCAAGGGCCAACTGAAGCTCGTGGCCGAAGATTTCGAGGCGCTGGCCGGATCGATTGTGCGCCGGAGATTTGCCGCGTAGGCTTTCGAAGAAAGCTCTGCCAACGGCATCTCGACAAAGTCAGGATCTCCGAGATAACGGGCCAGATCGGCATAGG
>QIDL01000199.1 GCA_003228415.1 Gammaproteobacteria bacterium
ATGAGTGCAGGCACTCTTGCGAGCGCGCTCGCCAGATAGGGGGAAAAGTGTTCAAGGTCGAATGGCAGCTCCTGAAAACTGAAATCTTCGGGCAGTGAGTCCGGGTCGACGGGCTTTGCCTGCCTCTCGAAGCAACCAACCAGCATCCGGCCCGCATCCGGCTTCAGGTAAACGCCATCATCGGGAACGCGGACAATCGGCGCGGCCGCGGGCAACTCGACGGGCTCGGTGACGCAATAGTAGTGCTCGCACGGATACAGCGGCACGTTGGCTCCCACATCAAGCGCCAGGCGACGCGTCCAGAGCCCCGCTGCAAGAATCACCTTGTTCGCTGTCAGCGTCACACCCTTGGCAACCACCCCCGTCATCCGTCCGTGCTCGACCAGCAAACGATTCACCGGCGTGTGTTCCGAGATCTCTACTCCAGCCGCCTTCGCGGCCTTCGCAAGCGCCAGCGTCGTGTCTACCGGATTGGTCTGGCCATCGCGAGGCATGAACACGCCACCGCTGACGTCAGCCAGATCAAGATGCGGCCATCGCTCGGCCACCTCACCGGCGCCCAACCATTCACAGATCACGCCAAATGATCGCGCCATCGCCGCCTGGCGTTTGAGTTCGATGGTCCGATCCGGATTGAGCGACAGAGTCAGCGCACCCACTCGCCGGTAACCGGTGTGCAACCCCTGCGCGTCCAGAGATTCGTAAAGCTCTCCAGAGTCTTGGCGAGGCGGGTCAAATTGGCAGAGGCTCGCAGTTCGGCCACCAGGCCGGACGCATGCCAGGTCGTACCGCAGGTCAGCCGGTCCCGCTCCAGCAGGCAGACCGAATATCTATCGAGCTGCCCGAGGTGGTAGGCGATGCTCGCACCCAGGATGCCGCCGCCAACGATGATGATGTCGTAGTCTCTGCTCACAAAAATTCCGCCCCGCAGGCCATGAGTTTAACAATGACTCTGAAACGGGATATGGTTCTGCTATTGCCGATGACTGGGGCCACCAGGCTTCTGAAGTACCGAGTGCAGAGCGGCCTCTACTATGAACCGGCTATGAACCGGCTATGAGCCGGTCAGGCTATCCACGATCGGGATAGCCAGTTTGACCCCACAGCCTTCGATGACTCGCAGCACACCAAGGTTCAGGGATTCGGCCGCAGCAAGGTAACTCGGGAAATCGGTAACGTTGATGTAGGCAAACACCTTTAACTGAAAGGCTTCTGCGCCTATGTCCGAAAAGCGCACCCGCGCACCCTCCTGCAACACCAATTCATCTTCTGCCAGCAGTATGCGCATACCGGCGAGTACCTTCTCGATCTGCCCGGTTGAGGTGTCGTTGCGCAACCGCACAACGGGTGCGTAGAGAATTTTCTGACGGGCACTGAAATTCTCGATCGGTTCGCTGGCAAGCTTCATGTTGGGTACCGCCAGCACCGTGTTATCCAGGGTCCGAATTCGTGTGGTGCGTAGGCTGATTTCTTCCACCGTGCCGGTCCAGGTACCGAAGCGTCCAAAGTCGCCGACCTTGATCGGTTGCTGGGTATACAGGGTGATTGCGCCGAATACGTCCTCCAGCGGTTTCTGCAACACCAGCGCTACCGCGATGCCGCCAACACCCAGGCCGGTAAGCAGCGCTGTGATCTGGTAGCCCACATTATCGAGCCACATGAGCAGCCCGAACAGGATGAAGACAATTTTCAGGGCGCTGGCGAAAGGGCGCAGCAACGCGACGCTGGTACCCCGGCCCTGCTTGATCAGAAACTGGCCGTAGCCGTCGCGGCCAAGATTGATTCCCGACCACAGTACCCAGATGCCGGTAACAGTGGTTAAAGTGTGGGCGCCACTGACCTTCCGGGCTTCGGCGCCAAGGCCGAGCTGAACCATGACAATGGATGCGATGGCAATGAGGCACAGAACCGTGACCGGGCCCATCAGGAAACGCCGCATCTGATCGTGCATGGGCAAAGAAGGTTTCACCAGCATTCGGGCAAACCACCACGCGACCAACAGCACGACAGGAGTGGCCGCCAGCGGGGTCAGCAGCGCGGCGACCCACTTAAACAGCTCGAGGCCAAGGAAACTTACCTCGGGAACATTTTCAAACAGCCACTCGACCAACGGGTTGTAACGATACTCCTGGTAGAGATCATCCAGGATGGCAATGGTGGCGTTGGAGACCTTCCAGACAAAGCGATCGCCGTCGTCCGGCACACGCTGTAACAGCAGGCGGGTAGTACCGCCATTCAGCTCCACTTCGCCCATCTCATCCCGGTAGCTGGGGAGCCCGTCGGCATCCATTCCGTGGACATCATCAGACAGGCGCTCCACGTCGATCCACAATGATCGCTGTAATACGACCGCCAACCCGGCAGCCAGTTGCTCGGGCGTGTACTGCTGCATGTTTTTGGGGAGGTTACGTAGATCCAGGTAGCGGGCTGCAAGCTCGGTGTCACCCGCATCCATAGCGGCGAGATAGCCAATCATGGCTCCCCTGGGGGTGTCCCGGCCGAGCGGGTCTCTGTCATCCACCTCGACGGTTCTTTCTGCTACCGCATTCGATTCGGCAGCAAAAGCAGAACCGGCCATCCAGATCGGCAGCAGCAAGATCAGAATCGTGTTTACCATTTATCCAGTAGACATCGCGGGCACCGGACGCCGAAAGCCCATCACCGGACCTGTACCGTCGACATTCTTGTCAGAACCGGGCTTCCAGCAGCAGCCTCGGCCCATCATATTTATATTTGATGGAGCCGGTCAGATCGGACTTGGTGGCGGACACATCGAAGTCGAACACATTGTAGCCCAGACCAAAACCGAAATTGCGCCAGGGATACCACTGCAGCTCAGCCAGACCGGAAGTCAGCGAACCGTTGACATTGTCGATCTCGATGTCGAGCCATTCTCCACGTATGAGGAACGACCAGTTTTCGCTGAAGTGGTACTCGAATGAGCCACCCAGGGTCGGCAGGGGAGCGGTTACATCGTTGAAGCTTTCAGGGTCGCCCTCGATGTTGAGTCCTACCTTGAGATCTGTGATGTGGAGACCCACGGAAGCGGCAATCTCCATTTTCTCATTGTTGATGAACGAGAAGCGATAGGCCAGCCGAGTGACGTCCGTCTCGAACTTCACATTGACATCCGCATCGATTGGGAAGATATCACCGTCGTAATCGATCTCGAAGAGTATCGTTTTTGTCGAGTTACGCTGCAAACTGATGTAGTCGAATTCGATCGCGTGTCTTTTTGCAAATCGAAAATGAGTATCTATCATGAATTGGGATTTCCGATCCTTCAGATCCAGGTCTTTCTCCAGATCGAGCAGCGTACCGCTTCGTCCGGAGACCGGATCGGATACGCTGATCCTGGTATCGACGTTCGGTCGGTAGAAACCGACTCCGAAACTGAACCGATCTTTGCGCCAGGTTTCATCGGCTGCCAGGACGTTACCGGCAAACGCGATGGCCAGCCACAGTGTGATAAATCTGGTGAATAGTTTCACTACACATCCTTGTACGAGTAAAGCCCGGGCGAAAGCAGGAAAGCTCAAGGCACCCTCGAGGTTAGTTTAGGCCACATGTCTGAGCGCCAACGATAGCTTGAATCCACCGAAATCGGAACAAAAAAATCTTGTTCAGCAAGTATTTATTCCTGGAATCTATATATAGTGCGAATCTCGGCGGGGAAACCATGGAAGGCGCAATGAGGGGAACAGGTGGCTACGGGGCTGGATGCTGGTTGTGCCTGAGCGCATTGCTGGCGTCTGCGCAGGCCGCTACGGACGCCGCCGCGGACGACGTGACAAGCTCCCCGCCTGCACAAGCCTGGTACCAACTGCCGGCACCGGACCAATCGGATTGGTCCAACTCGCGTAAAACCGGCTACGCCAGGAGCTTGCAGGTCGACCTGGGGGAGCCCAGCGCCGTGGTCACCATCCCGATGCTGAATCTGGCGGTTCACGTTTACCCGGACACAGACAAAGTATCGCTGGAGCGTGGCGTCGCCTGGGTAGCAGGCACCAGCGCGCCGGGCGGCAGCGGCAATATCGCAATCGCCGGCCACCGGGACAGCTATTTTCGTCCTCTCGAGAACATCACTCTGGATGCTCGTATCCAGGTGGCAACGAGGGAAGGGGACATTGAATATCGGGTGTCCAGCATCAGCATCGTCGATGCCCTGGATACCCAACCGTTGCTCCAGACAGGTGAATCGGTGATCACCCTGATTACCTGCCACCCGTTCCGCTATCGGGGATACGCGCCGGACCGCTATATCGTTCGGGCCCACAGGGTGGAGGACACATCCATGGCGAGCCGATCCGGCCAATTCGGTTCCGCCCAGACAAGCGGCCACATAATTCAAAATGAAAGGGAATGAATCATGAATGCAATGAAGGGAGCGATCGCACTAACGGTCGCAGCATTTGGCGCCAATGCGCTGGCAGCCGAGGATTACACGATGACCTGTGATGAGGTCATCACCAAACTGAATCTCGAGGCGACGGCCGCAGCCAAGGATCGTTTCGCAGACCTGTCGGGGTCCTGCCTGGGGGTCGTCGAGCGCGATGGTGATCTGTACATGCACACCAAGGTGGTGGTGCGTCGCGCCAGCAGCAGGAGAGTCACTCTGGATGTGCCGGCTACCGATCGCACGTTCGACATAGCACCGGAGCCGGGTGCACGTGTCACGATCGCCGGACGTAAGGAGCGCGTGAGAGACCTCCCTCGCGGCCAGGAACTCAACATCTATATCGCCGTTGATGAATTCACTCAACCGATCATCGACGAAATCGCCTTCGAAACGGAGACGGAAGAGTTTGTTCTCGCACCGGCGGTAGTTGCGGCTGCGTTACCGACCACCGGCTAGCGAGCAGCGTCTGAATTCCCGGCCGCTCCAGACGCAGTGGGCCGGGATGGCAGTCGGGCGAGCATTACCAGCCGCCCGATATGCCGCTGCGCCACTACGCGGACACCGGCACGCTCCCGTAGCTGGTCTGCGAACGCAGTACCTGCCAGAGTGCCTAATCTGATTGAGAGGAGGTAACTGCCTGACATGGACAACATGTC
>QIDL01000201.1 GCA_003228415.1 Gammaproteobacteria bacterium
AATGCACCCTTCCCCTTAGAACACCAGTACGTGGACATTACGCACATACTCGACAGCCTGAACGAGGCCCAGCGGGAGGCCGTGGCTGCCCCTGTGGGCAACGCGCTGGTGGTTGCCGGCGCCGGTAGCGGTAAAACCCGGGTGCTCGTGCATCGCATCGCCTGGCTGATCGAAGCGGAGGGCGTCTCTCCCTATGGCATCCTGGCGGTGACCTTCACCAATAAGGCCGCCCAGGAGATGCGGGTGCGGACCGAAGAGCTGCTCAGGATGTCGGTGCGAAACATGTGGGTGGGGACCTTTCACGGCATTGCCCATCGACTGCTGAGGATGCACTGGCAGGAGGCGAAGCTGCCGCAGAATTTTCAGATTCTGGATGCGGACGACCAGCTGCGGCTGGTGAAGCGGGTCATGCGCGCCCTGGATATCGATGAGCAGAAGTGGTCGGCTCGACAAGCGGTCTGGTTCATCAATGGTCAGAAAGACGAAGGCCGGCGTGCTCGGGAAGTGGCAGACGGCGACGACCTTTTTCAGATCACGCATAAGAAAATTTACGAGAATTACGAAACACTCTGCCAGCGGGGCGGGCTTGTGGATTTTGCCGAGCTGCTGCTCAGAAGCCATGAGTTGCTTTTGGAGAACGGCCCGTTGCTCGAACACTATCAGGGTCGTTTTCAACACCTGCTGGTGGATGAATTTCAGGACACCAATGCCATTCAGTATGCCTGGCTGCGGCTGCTGGCTGGAGACTCGTCCTGTGTGATGGCCGTCGGCGATGACGACCAATCCATCTATGGCTGGCGTGGTGCGAGAATCGAAAACATTCATCACTTTGACAATGATTTTCGAGAGGTCCGAACCGTTCGGTTGGAGCAGAACTACCGATCAACAGCCACCATCCTGAATGCCGCCAACGCGCTGATCGAAAATAATTCGGACCGGCTTGGCAAGGAGTTGTGGACCGAAGGCGCGGCAGGTGATCCCATTCGACTCTATGCGGGTTACAACGATCTGGATGAGGCGCGGTTCATCGTCGAGCATGCCGGGGAGTGGATCGATGGTGGCGGCAGCCCCGATGATATCGCCATTCTCTACCGCTCCAATGCTCAGTCCCGAGTGCTCGAAGAGGCACTGCTGCGTGCCCAGATTCCTTATCGGATATATGGCGGCCTGCGATTCTTCGAGCGTGCGGAGATCAAGAACACCCTGTGTTATCTGCGCCTGCTGCATGAGCGCCACTCGGATGTGGCCCTCGAGCGCGTGATCAATACCCCGACGCGGGGCATTGGCGAAAAGACCATCGAGGCGATTCGTCAACAAGCTCGCGCACGATCGGTATCCATGTGGCAGGCTTGCATTGATTCCCTGGCAGATGGGACCTTCAATAAGAGGGTGGCTTCCAAGGTGGCCGGATTTCTGCAATTGATCGACGAGTTGGGCGAGGCAACCCGGGAGATGTCATTGCATGAGCTGGCCGACCATGTCATCGACGCCAGCGGGCTCATGGATTATCACAGCAGAGAGCGCGGTGAGCGCGGGTTGGCGCGCAAAGAAAACCTCGAAGAGCTGGTAAGCGCCTGCCGTCAATTTACCGGTGAACTGGTTTTTCCGATTGCCGATCCGGAGCAGCAACAGACCTCGATACTGGAAGAATTTCTCGATCAGGTGGCGCTGGACTCGGGCGACAGGCAATCCGAGTCAGGGCCGAGTGTGCAGATGATGACATTGCATTCTGCCAAAGGTCTGGAGTTCCCGCTGGTTTTCCTCAGCGGGTTGGAAGAGGGCCTGTTTCCGCACCGGATGTCCTCCGAGGAGCCCGGAGGGATCGAAGAAGAGCGAAGACTCTGCTATGTCGGCATCACCCGGGCCATGCAGAATCTGTATCTGACCTATGCCGAAACGCGGCGACTGCATGGCAATGATACATACAATCGGCCGTCCCGTTTCGTGTCGGAAATTCCAAGCGATCTGGTCTGTGAAGTACGAATGAAGGGCGCGGTGGAACGGCCGTACGTTGCGGGCCGGGCAGGCGCCGGGTCGTTCGGCGATGAGCACTCTGAATTGAGCTCTGGACTACGGATGGGGCAGCGCGTCCACCATAAGAAATTTGGCGAGGGTGTGGTATTGCAGAGCGAAGGCAATGGTGACCGGACTCGGGTTCAGGTCAACTTCGCCTCTGCCGGGTCCAAGTGGTTGATGTTGAGTTACGCCAATCTGGAGGCGTTGGATTAATCGTAGATTTTGAATTGATTGCGGAACAAGACGGGAGAACGATGAAGCATCGAATGGCGTTTGTATTCTTGTTTGCGCTGATGGTTGCGGGCTGCGGCCAGCCAGCCGGCGAAGGAAGCGCTTCACCCGCCTCCGCCTCCGAATCCAGAAAACAACAGCAGACGGTGTATCGGTGGAAGCTCATTACCACCTGGCCGAAAAACCTTCCAGGGCTCGGGACCGCGCCGGTGAGAATGGCGGATCGAATCCGCACCATGAGCAACGGCCGACTCGACATCAAGGTCTATGGTGCCGGCGAACTGGTCGGCGCGTTCGAAGTTTTCGACGCGGTGAGCCAGGGGACCGCCCAGATGGGAAATGGCGCGTCGTATTACTGGCGCGGCAAGTTACCCATAGCAGCAATATTCTCCACCGTCCCCTTCGGCTTGACGGCCCAGGAGATGAATGGCTGGCTCCACTATGGAGGCGGGATGGCGTTGTGGCGCGAGCTGTATCAGCCATTCGGTGTCATCCCCATGGCCGCAGGGAATACCGGCGTGCAGATGGGCGGTTGGTTCAACAAGGAGATCAACTCGCTCACCGACCTCGAGGGTCTGAAGATGCGTATTCCCGGCCTGGGCGGCGAGGTACTGGCGCGGGTCGGAGGTGTGCCGGTCTCCATGCCGGGTAGTGAGGTGTTCTCTTCCTTACAGACCGGTGTCATCGATGCGACCGAGTGGGTTGGCCCGTACAACGATCTGGCGTTCGGATTGCACACGATCGCCAGGTACTACTACTACCCCGGGTGGCATGAACCCGGGCCGACCATCGAGTCCATCGTCAATGCCGAGGCCTGGGCATCGCTGCCTGCCGATTTGCAGGCCATTGTGGAGACGGCGCTGCGAATGACCAACGATGATGTGTTGGCGGAATTCACGGCCAGGAACGCACAAGCCTTGCGGATGCTGGTCAACGATCATGGCGTTCAACTGCGGAAATTTCCCGATGAGGTACTCATCCGACTGCGTACCGTATCTCGCGAGGTGGTGGCTGAGATGGCGGGAGATGATCCGTTGAATCGGCGCATCCTCGATTCCTATGACAAGTTCAGCACCCTGGTCCGCAGCTATCATGAGATCACCGAGCGGGCCTATATCAATGCTCGGGTTGTGCGTTCTGACGGTGGAGAGGCAAACGATGGAGCTTAAAGCGACCGAACTTTCCATCGATGACGGCGTTGGCCTCATCACGCTGAATCGACCCCGGCGAATGAATGCCTGGACCGGACGGATGCACACCGAATATCGTGCCTGTCTGGCCGAACTCGATGGCGACCCTGCTGTCGGGGTGATTGTGATCACCGGAAAAGGGCGCGGTTTCTGTGTTGGAGGTGATGCGGAGGCGCTTCAGGGTCATGCAAGGAAGGGTGGTTACGACCCGGGTACACCGAAGGACCTGGCGCTGCCAGGTTACGGGGTGGAAGACGCATTCGACGCGAGTTTCGCCTACCACTTCGGCCTTCAGAAACCGGTGATTGCGGCCATGAATGGGCCAGCTGCCGGGGTCGGACTGGCGCTGGCCTGCTTTGCAGACTTGCGCTTCGCCGCCGCGGGCGCCAGGTTCACCACCGCCCACGGTAAGCTCAATCTACCGGCGGAATACGGGTTATCCTGGCTGCTGCCGCGCATGGTCGGCCTGACTCGCGCCAACGAGCTGCTGCTTTCGAGCCGGGTGTTCAGCGCGGAAGAAGCCCTTGCCATGGGGTTGGTGAACGAGGTGCTGGCTGCCGAGCAGGTACTGGAGCATTCTCTGGCCTACGCCCGCGATTTGTTGGAGAAGGTGGCGCCGAATTCGCTCAGACAGACCCGCTGGCAGATCTATCGGGACCTGCACCGGGACATCGCGAGTTCGGTCCGTGACTCCGAGTCGCTGCTCGGTGAGATGATGCGTGAACCGGACTACGCCGAAGGCGTAGCGGCATTTCTAGACAAACGCCAGCCCAACTGGAACCGGACCACGTGAGGAGAGTTTCAGGGTTGGCGAATGGTTCGACCGCGAGCCCAGATCCCGACCGGGTGAGTGAGGGATTTGAGGTCTGCGGTGGGATCCCCGTCCACCACCAGCACATCCGCTTCACACCCCTGACTGAGATGGCCGGTACGTCCGGCCAGGCCAAGACCGACCGCCGCGCGCGAGGTGGCGCTGCGCAGGGTCTCCTCAGGGTCCAGGTTT
>QIDL01000096.1 GCA_003228415.1 Gammaproteobacteria bacterium
ACCTCAATCTCATCCCCCCGTTCATCCACGAGTATCCGGACGCGCAGGTAATTTTCCTCGTCCTGCGGGAAAACTTCA
The DNA here is from genome assembly GCA_003228415.1 of Gammaproteobacteria bacterium. GTDB lineage: Bacteria > Pseudomonadota > Gammaproteobacteria > Pseudomonadales > Azotimanducaceae > SZUA-309. Next base: position 79 of record QIDL01000096.1, read on the forward strand.
TCAACCGGATGTATGACCAGAACGTCGGCTACTGGCATCCGGATACCACCGGGATGGACTCCCTGAGCGCTGCCGAGCTCGGCTCCGTGCTGACCGATTATCTCGAGCTCAGCGAGGTGGAAATCCAAGCCATGATTCAGAACATGATCGACCGAGGCGACCTCGAACTGGCCGCCAGAACGGCAACCGCGGCAGTAGACCGACGCCCCGACTACAAAACCCTGGCTGACGCCAGACGACGCGCCTATGAAAAACTGATCGAGAAAGACCAGCTGTTCAACCCGTTCAAATACATCATCTATTCGGACCAGATAAACCGGGAAACACGACCCCTCGAATAGCGGGGAAGGCCTCTTCATCGTCCATGGAACTAACCAACTCCCGCCTTGGTAAACATAGCTCGAGCAACCATCAGTTTCGAAAGTTCCGAGGTCCCATCACCGATCTGCCAGCCTAATATGTCCCGTAGCCGTTGTTCGAACGGGAGTTCACTGGAATAACCATAGTGACCGTGGATGGTCAGGCATTTGCGTACGACCTCGAAGGTCATCTCAGGTACCCACCATTTGCACATGGCACCCTCTTTCGTGTGTCTGAGTCCATTGTCTCGCATCCACAAGATCTTGTAACAAAGCAGCCGCGCCGCTTCGAGTAGCGTCTCGGCTTCCGCGAGAGGGAAGCTAATACCCTGGTACTGCGAAATCGGTTTTCCCATGACTACCCGGTCCTGAGCATAAACGACGGTTTCATCTACCGATGCCTGGGCCGCACCGATACACTTCAAGCCTATGTAGGCGCGGTTCGTATCGAACAGCTCTGCCATCATTCTGTATGCCTTGCCGCGCTCACCAATCAGGTAATTCGCAGGCACCCGCACATCTTCAAAACGCACCTCCCCGCGTACAGCACCATGAGTTCCAATATCATCGAATACCCTGGGCGCGCTGACCCCTTCCGTGTCCTTGGGGATGAATATGTTGCTCAACGACCAGATGCCTTTCTCTGCCTCCTCGGTACGGCAGGTGATGATGAAGTAGTCCGCATCCGCCCAGCTGATAGAATTTTTTACCGCGTTGACACGCCAGAAGTCTCCTTCCAATACTGCATGACTTTTAAAACCGGCAACGTTACTACCGCCGCTAGGTTCGGTAAATCCGACCGCGACGATGCTCCTGCCTGCCTGCACGGCTTCCCGCACCGGGCGACTGACCTCCTCCGGCAAACCCGGTAGTGACTTCAGTTCATGGGGTTCGGTCGCGACCAGAAATGGCAATGCACAGTTAAAGTCCACATAACCGACCTCCTCGATCATGATGCCGCGGGTAACATGATCCATCTCTATGTCTAGAAGCCCCAGGTCAACGGCCTGTCGAACCATCGCTTCCGGACGCTTCTTCTCTCGATCCCACTCCTGTCGGCGTGGTCGCAGTACCTCCCGAGCAAAACGTTTGATCTGCAGGCGGTACAGTTCCTGCTCTTCCGAAAATCCGAAGTTAATAGCCATATTCAGCGATCCCTCCCGGTCAGCCTAACTCAGCGAGAAAATGACCCGAACCAGCGTACGACAGTCACACCCTGGCGGCCACGCCTCAGAGTCGGCCGGCCAATGTGACCCCATAGGCGGCTACAAATTCCGGCGGCATGCGCACTGGCCTGCCCGATTCCAGGTTCATACACACATAAACGATTTCGCCCCGCAGCACCACTTGACCCCGGGTCTCGTTGATCAGCTGAAAACGGCGCACCGCACGCAGTTTATCGTTACCGATCACCCAGTTACCGACCAGGATCCGATCACCTTCATAGCAGGCGGCAAGGTACTCCACGTTGAGCGTACGTACCGCCATGCCCCGGGACATCTCGACGCACCTCTGCTCAGAAAACCCGACAGCGGCCGAGTGCGCCCAGGCGCACTGCTCCAACCAGCCGATGTAGACGGTGTTGTTTACGTGTCCGTAGGAATCGATGGCCGTCGGCGCAACCGTGACCGAAATGCAGAAAGGATCCGCGTGATCCCAGAGATCGTCGGCAATCACGCCCGACAACGCTCCGGAACTTCGAACCCGAAGATTCGAGCCGCATTCAGCCCCAGTATCTGAGCCCGCTCACCATCATCCAGGCCACCCATGGTGCGTTCGATCGCCTGTGCCGAATGCGGCCAGGTTCCTTCGTGGTGGGGATAATCATTCGCCCACAGGAAATTGTCCACCAGGCCATGGGCTCTGGCCAGATCGAGCCCGGCCTGGTCTTCCTGAAAGCTCGCGAAACCGTTCTGTTTGAAGTACTCGCTCGGCAGTTGTTTGAGTTGCGGGCGAACCCACATGTGATGCTTTCGATAGGCCTCATCCATCGCCCCGAGTGCCCAGGCCACCCAACCGATCCCGGCTTCGATGGTGCCGAATTTGAGGCTGGGAAACCGATCGATGACGCCAGACGCGCATAGATTGGCGATAGGTTCCATGGTGGGCGCCAGTGAGTGAACGGCATAGTTGATCACCGCACCGCCGTTACCACGTGCGGTACGCGGGTCTCGACCGGTAGAGACGTGAAAAGTGATGGGTAGTCCGGCTTCCTCGATGACCGCCCAGAGCGGGTCGAATTCCGGCAGGTTGTAGTTGGTGGCTTCGTGGTCGGGGGGACCCCAGACGGGCTTGCACGGCAACGACAGACCTCTGAAGCCCAGTTTTGCACAGCGCTCGACTTCGGCGATGGTACCGGTAAGATCCGCGGGTGCGACGCAGGCCATCGGTGACAGCCGGTCGTTGTGAGGACCGAAGACTTCCCAGGCCCAATCATTGAAAACCCGGCACATCGCCTGGCTGAACGCCGCATCCGGAGTTGCCCAGATGGTCAGGCCCTTGTTGGGAAACAGGATCTCACAATCTACCCCATCCGCTTCCAGATCGCGCAAACGCTCGTCCGGCGTGGTTCCGGACCGATTTCTCAGCTTGTCTTCGCCTTCGAACACGATGTTCTGCAGACGTAGCGGCCGGAACCCTTCGGTTTTCTGAAACTTGGCGCCTTTTGCGTCGACCGACACCCCTGGCAATCGATCCTGATAGCGTTTGTCCATGCGCTCACGCCAGAGGCTCGACGGTTCCTGGACATGACCGTCGGCTGAGACCACGAAGAACTTGTTCGGATCACCCGCCTTCGCGGTTCGTGGCCAGTCCCGGCTCCCGGGTGTCTCCAGGCGCCATCGGTTTTTCTCGTCGACCTCGGCCATCACTCCCCCTTTGAATTCGATCGCTGCTCAAATCAGTTTATCACTCCGGCAGCTGCCTCTGTGGCAGCCGTACCACCATGCCATCGAGGGCCTCCGTGAGTTTGATCTGGCACGACAGACGGCTGGCCGGCTCGCGGTCCAGAGCGTACACCAACAGATCCAACTCATCGGGATGCGGGGCCGGTAATCGCTGCGACCAGGGCGCCTGGACATAGCAGTGGCAGGTCGAGCAGGTGCAACCACCTCCACACTGCCCGATGATTCCCTGGATGCCGTTGTCCAGCGCACCATCCATCACCGTATCGCCGAGCGGGACCTCCACCGTCGTCCTATCGCCATTGGTGCCGATATAGGTCACTCGCGGCACTTCAATCTGCCTGATAAACTAAGCAATAGCGTTTCAGTACTCGCCTCGACAGACGGTGTCTCCATCGCGGGTTGCCTCTGCGTCTACAGATGTATCTACAAACGGTTCTACAAGGGAAACACCAGAGATTGTGATACTCGATCTGCACACTCACTCCATAAAATCGGACGACGGTCGCGCCAAGGTAGAAAATTACTGCCAATGGATTCGCGCTCGCGAGTTGCCCATTGACGGCTTGGTTCTCACCGAACATCGCCAGTTTGACCTCGAGTCGGACTACTCGAAGCTGGCCAGCGAGTTCGGACTGACCATTCTAAAGGGTGCCGAGGTGGAAACCGAATACGGTCACGTGCTGGTATTCGGCGTCACGGAGCCGCTCATGGGCAGCTTCGACTTCGGCAACATCCATCTGCCGCTGGCTCGGGTCGTCGAAGCCTGCAAGGCTCACGGTGCGGTACCGGTTCCGTGCCATCCTGGCCGCAAGCGGGTCGGCATGTGCGCACACCTGGATGAGCTCGGTGTGCCCGTTGGGGTAAAAATCGTCGAAACCTTCAATGGCGGCAGCCGGGATGACGAAGATCAGGTTGCCCAGGCAATGGCCGAAGCGCAAAGCTATCTCGGTATCGGTGGCAGCGACGCGCACATCGTCAGCCATGTCGGACGTTGCGCCACCCGCTTCGCCGCGCCGTTAGCCAGCGAGATGGAGCTGGTGGATGCCTTGAACGCAGGCGAATTCGAAGCCGTCAC
>QIDL01000513.1 GCA_003228415.1 Gammaproteobacteria bacterium
ATTGGGTAGATCCACAACGCCTCATCTATCTCGAGGGAGCGGGCCTTCTCCACCGAACACATGATCAGAGCCGCAGACATATCGACCGACATATTTGCGTTCATGAGCTTGGTGTACGGAAAGCTGATCGGCCGGTTTGATGCAGAAGCGGTACGAATCTCTTCGGCCGATACGTTCTTGCGGATCCAGGCGTGGGGATTTTTCTGCGCCACATCATTGAAACGCGACCAGAGCTCCGAAACACGCTTCATGTGTTCGCCGAACGATTCGCCACGCTGATGACGAATCGCATTTTCGTACATCGGATAGACCTGGATGGCCGAACGGATACCTTTTGCCATTTCGTAATCGTGGTGTTCGGGTTTTTGAGCACCGACAAGCACATCGTAGGCTCCCGGGGTCTCGCGCACCGGCAAGCGCAGACCGGCTTTCCTGGCTTTGCCTGCGCTATAGCCGTTCTCCGCTCCGGTGATCAGCACGGCTTCGAGGCTACCGGCAAGAATCTCCTGTGCGGTGCGGTTCACCACCGCTTGAACCTGATTGCCGCCAAACAAGGTACCCAGGGTTTCGGCATTCGGCACACCGATCTGCTGCGCAATCCAGCGGGCCGGATTCTCATAGGCCCAGACTCCTCTGATCACGCGAACGGATTGGATCTGGCCGAGTATGGGCCCAGCATCGGTGTCGGCTTCCGCCAGTTTGACCGCCTTCAACATCATCTCGACCGGCTCACAGGCCTGGTCGAGACTTTCAATATGATTCAGAAACTGGCCAACCCCGACCAGTACCGGTGTGTTTGGATTCATAATATCGCAACAACCTATTCGTAGCGTAGCGCGTGAATCGGATTGGCCTGGGCGACCCGCATGGCATGCATCGCCACAATGGCCCAGGCAAAGACCACCGATAGTGCGCCCGCACCCGCCACAATGGGCCCGATCAGCGTGATCCGATCGGCAAAGAAGGTCAGATAAGTGTTGGCGGCAAAGTACGCAAGCGGCAGCGCCACCAGCAGTGCCCAGAGCACGGGTTTTGAAAACTGCCAGATCAGCAACCGGACTATCTGAAACATATTGGCGCCCATCACCTTGCGCACGCCGATCTCCTTGGTTCTGCTCGCCGCCATGAAAGCTGACAGGCCAAAGAGACCGATCATGCTGAGAACGAGCGCAACCGATGCGAAGATCCCCAGAACGAACGTCATGCCTCTGTATATCTGAAAGGTATCGTTGAAGGTATCTTCCAGAAACTCGCTCTGCATCGGATAGTCGGGCACAAGGTCTTCCCAGACCGATTCAATCTCATCGAGCACAGATCCCATTGCGGCGCCCTCAATCTTTATCGATGCGAATTGAAACCGATTCGGATTCATGAGGAAAATGGTTGGCTTGATCTGGTTATGAAAACCTTGAAAATTCTGGTCCGACATCACGCCTGCAATGGTCAAGGCGCGAGCTTCTTTCTCTCCCGGATTGGCGTAGAACACCTGATTCAACGCTTCATTGGCGGAAGAAAAACCCAGCCTGTCCGCACCAAGCTCGTTGATGACGACGTTCGCTGCCAACACGTCCTCCTTGATCGTATCTGCAGAAACGTCCATCGAAAGTCCGCGCCCGACCAGCAGCGGGATATTGTACGTCGCCAGGAAATCCTGATCTACCGCCACCTGAGCCATGAGGAACCCGGCATCTTCATCACCTGGATTGCGGCTCGCAAGGAAAGACGAACTGCTTTGTTGATAAGGCAGCACGCTGGAATAACTCACTTGTCTGACGCCCGGGACCAACGAAATTTCATTACGCAGCGTCTCCAGGCGCTGCTGAATGGATTCAACGTCCAGTCGTTGCAGGGTGAGGATCTGGGACTTGGGATAGATCTCCGCCGAGTCTTCGATCTTCTTGTTCTGCAGGAACACCACAAGCACCATGGCGAGCATGAATATGGTGATGGAGAATTGCAGACCAAGCATCAGGCCGCGGAACATGCTGCCCTTGACACCCTTGGCTCCCCCGTCACGAAGCGCATCAATCGGCGTGGCTTTGGTGATGAGATACGCGGGATAGGCACCTGCAACAAGGCCCACGGCCAACGTCGTCAGCAGTAGCCAGGGCAGTGTGTTGGCGTAATCCATCGACAAATCGCGACCAGTTGCGTTATTGAATCCCGGAATGGCGATCTCGAGCAGTGCCATGGCAATCGCCATGGCGATGATCGTCACACACAAGCTCTCCACCATGAACTGAACGATGAGTTGTCGGCGCGCCGCACCCATGGTTTTGCGAAGACCGATCTCCCGCGATCGACCAAGCGATTGGGCGGTCGCCAGGTTCGTGTAATTCACGATCGCAACTACCAGCACCAGTAAGGCCAGCATGCGGATGGAATCGAGCACCGGCAGCCCGACGGCATCCCATATGATGGTATTGGCTTCGATGAGCGGTCGCACATTCAACCCGCTGACGAATTCCCGCGACTCATTGGGATAGTGGCTCTCGAAGACACCGTTCAATTTTGCCTGCAGCCAATCCCGCCTCGTACCCGCTGGCAACAGCATGTAAGTGAAATCACCGGATGACAGATTGTTGAAATTACCCGCCAGGTCATACTCGGTTGCGTTATTCAACGCTTCGAGCGAGGCAACAACTTCGAACAGGTCATCGTGAATGATCGATGCACTCAGATGGGTATTCGGCGGCAGGTCTTTGATTACACCGGTGACATGCAGGCTGACATCGTGATCGAGTGTCAAGACCCGCCCCAACGCAGAGGTGGTGCCGAAAAACTTGATTGCCGTGCTGGCATTCAGGAGAATGCCGGACGGATCATCCAGGGCCCGGTCGTCTCCCTCGATGAACTCGAAATCGAATATATCCAGCAGAGTAGCGTCGGCAAAACGGACATCTTCATAGTAGTGGTCGTCATCTACCGAAATCAGGAATTCCTTTCCTACAGTCCTGGCGACAGCCTCCACTTCTTCGATGTCGGACTCGATGAATGGCGCAAAAGCGGTGTAGATACCATCGGTTTCCCCGACGCCGATGTTGGCCGCCGGGCCAAACAGCGTGCTGACGGTAAAAATCCGGTCTGAATTCTTGTAGAAGGTGTCGTAATTCCTTTCGTAACTCACCAACAAAGAGCCAAAGATGTAGATTGCCAGCCCCATCACCAGACCGAAGATGTTGATGGAGGCATAGAGCTTGTTCTTGAGGATCTGCCGCCAGGCGATAAGGAAGTAATTCTTGATCATGATTGCGCTCCGCTAAACAACCGCCCGCAGACTTTCAGTCAACACGTGGCCATCGAAGAGGTTGATCGTGCGCCGTGCATAATCCGAGTGTGATGGGCTGTGGGTGACCATCACGATAGTCGTACCCTCTTCGTTCAACCCCTGCAGCATCTCTATTACTTCCTGACCGTGGGCGCTGTCGAGGTTGCCCGTGGGTTCGTCCGCCAGAATCAAAGCCTGATTGCCCACCACGGCTCGAGCGACGGCCACCCGTTGCTGCTGGCCTCCTGAAAGCTGGCTCGGCATGTGCTTGGCGCGATGAGCGATGCCTACCTTGTCCATGATGGCTGCGACGCGTGTGCGCCGCTCGCTACCCGGGATGTTGTGATACAAGAGCGCCAGCTCTATGTTTTCTGCCACACTCAACTCATCAATCAGATTGAAGGATTGAAAGATAAAACCGATATTGTGTTTGCGCAGGTCGCTGAGCCTGGATTCCGAATATCCGGATATGTCCTCGCCCTGAAAGTAGTAGTGACCCGAAGTCGGCAAATCAAGCATGCCGATGACATTCAACAGCGTTGACTTGCCACACCCCGAAGGCCCCATGATGGCAACGAACTCGCCTGCTTCGATTTCCACGTTTACCGAGTCCAGAGCCACCGTCTCGACCTCGGCGGTTCGGTAAGTCTTGGACAGGTTATCTAGCTTTAACATGTTGAATGTTCCTGATTCGATTCTGACTCATAACATCTGTTGATTAGTCTGCCGACAGCTTGAGCCGGTCCATTTCCTTGAAACTCGAGTAGGGGCTGGTAACCACTTCTTCGCCGGCCTCCAGGCCTTCGAGTACTTCTATGTAGCGTGAATTCCGTCGACCCAGCCGCACGCTGCGTTTCACTGCCTCCGTGCCATCACCGCTGACCACAAACATCCAGTTGCCGCCGGTATCCTGGTAGAACGCACCGTTGGGAATGAGCATCGCCTTCGTTGAATCACCGAGCGTGAGCGTGGCCTGGATTGTCTGCCCACGGCGGATGTCCTCAGGTTCTTCGCCATCGAATATCAAATCCAGCCTGAACTGGCCGTCTTTGACCTGAGGGTAAATCTTATTGACCGTCAGCGTGTAGCGCTCGCGGTCCCGGTCGAAATGAGCAGCCTGACCGATGTCAAC
>QIDL01000251.1 GCA_003228415.1 Gammaproteobacteria bacterium
ATCCGCCTGGGGGACATCGCCGAGGTGGTGCGGCGGTCCCAGCGTGGACAGCCCATCGTCACCAGGGATGGCCAGCCGACGGTGCGCATGGCGTTGTGGCGCGCCACCGATGTGGATGCCTACCAGGCCAAGGAAACCGTGCATGCCTGGCTGGCAGAAACCCAGCTCGGCTTGCCTGACGGGATCTCGGTCTCGCTGGCCGAGGACGTCTGGGAACTGCTCGGGGCTCAGCTCGGCATGATCGTCAAGAACGGTCTGACCGGCCTGCTGCTGGTGGGCGGCATTCTCTTTCTGTTTCTGAACGGCCGGGTCGGCTGGTGGGTCATGCTGGGTATCCCGGTCAGTTTTCTACTGGCGCTCGCCATTTTCCATCTGGCCTTCGGATTCGGCATCAGCATTATTGCGTTGATCGGCCTGGTCATGGCGCTCGGGATAGTAGTGGACGATGCCATCGTGGTGGGTGAGGACGCTGTGACCCACTTCGAGAACGGCAAGTCACCGCTGGATGCCGCCGTCGCGGGCGCGAGCCGCATGTGGGTACCCGTGGTCACCTCCTCCATGACCACCATGGCGGCATTTATCCCCCTGCTGATCATGGGTGGCGAAATGGGCAATGCCGTGATTGCCCTCCCTACCATGCTGCTCTGCGTGATCATCGCCTCACTGGTGGAGTGCTTCCTGGTCCTGCCCGGCCACCTGGCTCACATTCTTGGACGGATCAAGATTCCCCGACCCGATAGCTGGCGAGTCCGATTCGACAGGGCTTTTTTCCGCTTCCGGGACGAGAAGTTCGCCCCTCTGGTTGCCCGGGCACTCGACTACCCAGGCGCGACTGTCTGCGCGGCTGTTGGCGGTTTCATCATCGCTTTGTCACTGATGCTCTCGCAGCATGTCGGCTTTGCTTTCGTCACCGGCTTCAGCTTCGAAAGTCTGGAAGCGAACATCGAATTCTCCTCCGCGGCCAGCAACGCCGACAAGGCTGCCTTTCTCGAAACTCTGGAACGGCAGCTGCTGGCCGTTCAAGAGGAGACGGAGGGAGACAATCTGGTCGGCTGGGTGACCAAGTACAACCTGGCGGAATTCGCCGAAGAGCGCATGACCGGCGAGCAGTACGCTTCCATCAGAGCGGGCTATGCCTTCGAGGAGTCACGGTCGCTGGCACCACAGGAATTTGTCAATCGCTGGCGTGACAGGGTCAACAAACCCGGCTTTGTGGAACAGCTGACCATAGGGGTCGACGGCGGCCAGAACAATGGTATGCCGGACATGACTCTGCTGTTGTCCGGCGACAACATCGACGCGCTCAAGCGCGGCGCCGAAGACCTGGCCGAAGCGCTGGCCTCCTACCCGGGAGTTTCCAACGTCGTCGACAATCTTCCCTATGGCCGCGAGCAGATCATCTTCGAGATCACGCCCATGGGCCGTTCCCTGGGGCTCAGCTCCGCTACCATCGGCCGCCAGTTGCGAGCCGCCTACAGTGGCGCCAGGGTGCAGATATTCAACGAAAACGACAGCGAGCTGGAAGTGCGGGTGATGTTGCCCGAAGCTGAGCGCAACGACCTGGGCCGTCTGCAGCAATTCCCCATTCGTACCGCCGACGGATCCTATGTGCCCTTATCCAACGTGGCCGTGCTCTACAACCGGCGTGGCATAGACGTGATCCGCCATGTCGATGGCCGGATGGCGGTGTCGGTGAGTGCCAGCGTCGATCCTCAGCAAGGCAACGCCATCGCCATTACCAGGAGCCTGCGGCAAACCGAGCTACCCGCCATTCTCGACCGCCACGACCTCACCTTCGGTCTCGGCGGCAAGTCGCGGCAGGATCAGGTGATCCTGGGCACCATGGTGCTGGGTGGCGTGCTGACACTGGTGCTGATCTATCTGATCCTGGCCTGGACCTTCTCCTCATACCTGTGGCCGCTCTCGATCATGATGGCTATTCCATTCGGCTTCACCGGAGCCGTGTTCGGACACTGGGTTACCGGCTGGGATGTGGGCGCCATGACCATGCTCGCGTTCTTTGCCCTCACCGGGATCGTGGTCAACGACTCCATCGTGTTGATCAGTTTCTTCAAGCGCCATGTCGAAGCGGGCAAGCCAATCCGCGAGTCGCTGCAACTGGCCGTCCAGTCCCGATTCAGAGCGGTGATACTCACCTCGCTGACCACGATTGCCGGGCTCACCCCGTTGATGTTCGAATCTTCGTCACTGGCGTTTTATATGGCACCCATCGCGGTGACCCTCTGCTTCGGACTCGCCTTCGCCACGCTGCTGGTATTGATTGTCATCCCCGCGCTGCTGGTATTGCTCGAAACCGGCAAAGACCACCTGAACGGCCTGTTAGTCAGGCTGATGGCCATGAAGGACGACGCAATAGAGATTCCGGCCGCCTTCGATCCAATCGCTCAATCAGCTCAATCAGCTCAATCAGAAAGGAGATAAGTCATGTTCGCGCGGCTCTCCCAATCATTGAAACCCAGAACGGCCCGCGGCAAACGCTTCTCCGCCGGTATCGGCTTCCTGCTCGCGGCCTTGCTGGCCAGCGTTTCGATATTTGCCACAGGCCCGGATGCCGTACCGGAACAGCGCAGCGAAAAAGCCTGGCCTGTCTCTGTGGTAGAGGTGGAGCCTGCCTCCATTCAACCCACGTTCACCGGCTATGGCCGGATCGAATCGAGCAACCTGACCCACCTGCGTACCGATCTCAATGCGGAGGTGGAGGCCGTTCACGTCAGGGAAGGCGACTGGGTGAGCAAAGGCGACGTATTGATCACCCTGAACGATCGGGAGTTGCAGCTGAACCTGCTGGAAACACGCGCCGAGCTGGCGCAGCTCGAAGCCAACCTGAAATCGATCGATATTGAGCAGCAAATGTACTCCGAATCCACCGAGCACTATCGATCCATGCAGCAGGTGGCGCAGAACAAATTGAAACGCCATCAGAACCTGATGACCGAACGGCTGATCAGTCAGGAACTTCTCGATGAGGTGACCGCTCAAGCCAACCAGGCCAACATCCAGTACCAGTCCCATATGCGCAGCATCGCGGACTTCCCGAATCGACTGGCCGCGCAACAGGCAGCAATCGACAGAGCCCATGCACAGGTGAGTCAGGCCGAGCTCGATGTCAAAAAGACCCGCATCGCGGCGCCATTCGCAGGTCCGGTACTGGGTGTATTCGTCGCACCCGGTGACCGGTCGAACATCGGCTCGACCCTGGCCGATATCGCCGATGCCGACGCTTTTGAAGTCCGCTTACAGGTACCGGAACGCTATGGCCAGCGGCTCCACGCCAATCTGCAACTGTCCGAGCGAGTGATCGCGACCACACCGGAAGGCCAGGAGTTACTCCTGTCCAGGTTATCGAGTCAGGTCAAACGCGGCCAATCGGGTCTGGATGCCTTCTTCGAGATCGAGGCCCATCCCGGAGCTCCCCACACCGCGCTCGGACGTCTGCTGGAACTCGCCGTCACCCTGCCGGAAGAACACGCTGTGATCGCGTTGCCCGTGCAGGCACTCTACGAGAACGACCGAATCTACACGGTCATAGACAACCGCCTGGAAGCCATCACGGTGGAACGGGTCGGCGAAGTGCACAACACCAACGGTGACTACCGGATCCTGGTCCGCTCCCCCGCCATCCACCCCGGCCAGCGCATCATCATCACGCAGTTGCCAAGAGCCATCAGCGGACTGCTTGTAGAACCAGCCTGAGGAACCCACAGTCGCCGCAGCGCTTTATGGTCGCCGCAGCGCTTTATAGTCGCCGCAGCGCTTCCAACTGCGATTCCAGGGACGGTAATCGGGTGCCCGCCAGTCGCAGCAGCAGGTCCTCCAGCGACAACCAGGCATCACCCAGCAACTGGCCCTTGCCTTGCTGGTCAACCAGCGCGCACTGCGCGAGCACCCGGTCGATGGCTTCTACCGATCCGAGGCGTCGCAGCAATCGATCTACCAGCTGCCGTCTGAAGGGCGGAACCCGACCGCTACCAATCTGCCGCAGCTGTGAAGTGAGCGCGCCAAGAATCGCAAACAATGCCACTCCTTCCGCTCGAAGCCCCGGGACCATTCGCGCGACCCGGACCCGGTCACCTGCAAACACCGCATCCAGAAGCTCGAAGGTATCGTAGTGAGCCGCATCCTCCAGCACTTCAGCCAGCGCGACAGCGCCGATCGGTTGTTCGAGATCGGCCAGGCGCAGCTTTTCGATCTCCTGCACCGCAGCCAGCAGATTGCCCTCCACCCGCTCGGCCAGATAATCCAGCGCGCTCGGTTCGAGCGTCAAACTGGCGAGCTGCAGGCGGGTCTGCAACCAACGTGGCAACTCTCCCAGCCTGATTGGCCATATCTGCACCACC
>QIDL01000224.1 GCA_003228415.1 Gammaproteobacteria bacterium
GAATCTCAATTATGGCACTTTCGAGCGTAGCTTACAGAGTATGGTCAACGAGCCAAACAACGAAATCGAGTCCCGGCAAATTCCGCCTAACCCTTTCTCTTCCTAAAGAAATTCATTCGGCAACCCTATAAAAGAAATGAACCCGCTCGCAAGAGGCTTCCCAACTAGATATGTCGAAGAACTGGGGTTCGCCGCAATACGAAGCGCGCGATATTCAGAAAGCCAATTTGTCCTCTTCGGTTGGCTGTCATGGCTCATCCCTATCGGCGCAATTGTCGACTATATCGTCGGCAACCCAACGTTTGATACGATTCTGGTTAGAACTTCGGCAGCGTTCATTTGCATCCCGCTGATTCTACATAAGAAAATCCCTGCAAAGTATAAGACCCACTACCACATTTACTTTGTTTCTGTGTTGGCTTACATATTTCCTTTTACGTACGGCTTCATGCTTTCAATGAATGCTGCTACTACTCCCGCAGGGCAGGAAATACACATAATATGGATTCTGCAATATTTCGTGGCTCTATTCCTCTTCATTCAACTAGTTGTAGACGGATCTCTAGCCACATCTTTATGGCTGGTATCAAGTTTTTTAGCCCTCTGCCCCATCATTTTACTTACTGATCCCAACACGCATGAGCTAGAGCGAGTCTTTGTCTATCCAATTACCGGCTACGTTACGGCCCTTGGTCTCGGGATCTTTACCAACCGAAAAACCGACATCATTAACTCTGAAAAGGCAGTTACCGCATCCGCCATCGGCGCTAACCTCGCCCACGAGCTCCGTACGCCGTTAGCCAGCATACGGGCCATGTCTCAAGGTGTGGCTAATCTGTTACCGGTGCTCACCGATGCCTACAACAAGGCAAAGGCTTCAGGCATCGAAGTAGCGCCGCTTCGAAAATCTCAGGTTTCTCAACTGGACGATACCCTGGCGTCAATTCGCAACGAGGTGGAATACTCGAATACGATTATCGACATGCTTCTCGTCAATACAGCCGACAAACCACTGTCGGACGCGGACTCAGATCAATTTTCTGTAAACGGAGTCATCGAAGAGGCAATCGCACGATACCCGTTCAACAACGCGAAAGAACGTGAGCTGATTTCGGTAAGCGTTGCTGAAGATTTCCGAATCGCCGCGCCTCATTTGCTCGTGATCCATGTGCTATTCAACCTGATCAAGAACGGACTGTATTTTGTCCAGAAGTCTGGGAAGGGATCGATTCAGATTTCCGCTATTCTAAGCGACCCTGGCGGTCAGATTATCGTCCACGACACTGGCACCGGGATTCCCGCAAGTATCAGACCCCACATATTCGAACGATTCTATACCACCACGCATACCGGCCAGGGAGCCGGCATCGGCCTCAGCTTCTGCCACATGGTTATGGAATCGATCGGCGGATCAATATCGTGCGATTCTCAGGACGGGGAGTACACGACTTTTACCCTGGCTTTCCCGCAGGCTACAGGTTGAATACTGCCTCTGCGTTTCTCCACAGCACATCGTTGGCCACCGGCAGGTGCTCAGACACGTTGAGCGCGTCCACATGAGGATAATCGGTTCCCCACATGATCCGATCTTCTCCGACCTGTTCGAGGGCCGTCTCAATTAGACGTTCACCCTGTTCGGCCACGAAATAGCAGTTCTCGCGAATGTATTCGCTGGGCCTTTTCTTCAAAGGCACAATTTCCCTGAACGCCTCATACTTCGCGTCGAGTCTGTCCATCAGATATGGGGCATACCCACATCCTGCTTCAACGCTCACAACTTTTAGTCTCGGATACCGATCGAAAAGCTGATCTGTAATCACACTGGTCATGGCTGGAATCAGTTGACCGGTACCGCCGAGTCCAAAACCGAAAATTGGTCCGGGCGTCGTTTCGTGCCAGGCGGCGAAGGGAAGTGCAGCCCCGCTAAATCGCACAATGACGTGAAAGCACCCTGGAATGTCCGCATCCTGGCAACGCGACCAAAGCGGATCGAAGTGAGGGTTCGCTGGGCGTTTCCCGTCGACCGTCTCAGGGGGCACGAATAACCCTCTGAATCCGAGTTTGATACAACGATCCAGCTCTTCGCTGGCCGCATTCACATCATGCCAATTGACGATAGCAACCGCAGCCAGTCTGTCTGGCTGAGTCTGAGTAAATTCCGCCATCCAGTTGTTGTACGCTCGACAGTAAGCGTTGGCGAGGCCCCGGTCTTCGGTCGGAAACGGTAGAATTCCGATCGTAGGAAACAGCACGCATTTGCTGATTCCCCATCCATCCATCCGCACCAGGCGCGCGACGGGATCGTAACTATCCAGCGGGTTGTCCCGCAGATACGAACGTTTACCGGAAAACAGATCTGCTTTGCTATCCTCCGCACCACCAAGCCCCGCCACCACACCCTGCAGCACAACTTCTTCACCGATAATCAGCTTCTCAACGCCATCGACCTCTTCAATGCGAATGGCCCGATCCCGAAATTTCGGTTCGAGATAGCGCTGCCATAGATCGGCTGGTTCCAGCACATGCGCATCACAATCAACTATCTGAGACATGTGAGCTCCTACCTGGCTGCTACAAATTGGCTGCTACAAACATTGATAAACACTTTCGGCGCACCGCGTTGCAGAAGCTCCACCTGTAACCACACCTTCCTGCATCTGATTCATCGCAAAGCAGAAGCTCACCCGTGCTGCAGGGTCGCGGAATGCCATGGAACCACCGGCACCCGCATGGCCGAAACTACCTTCGCGGACGCCAATTGGCGCGGAGTCGTGGTGAAGCATGAACCCGAGGCCAAAGTGCGAAATCGACTTGAGCACCTCATCCGGGCCGAATGACTGGGTGCTGGTGGCTTCCTGGACCAGTTCTGCGGGCAGCAGTTCGCTAATGACGTCGTAGAACCCGGCAAGGCTGCGCGCCGTGCCATGGCCGTTCATCGCCGGGAGCTCGGCCGATCTGAATCGATCTGTATTCATGTAGCCGGGACCCAGAGACGGATTCTGAAAAGCAGCTCCCGTCGGTGTATTGATGTCGCGAAAGTCAGACATCATCTTCATTGAGGGCTCAGAAAGCACCGCTTCTTCACCGGGGCGAATCCGGGCTGGCAATATCTGCGCGCAACGGGTCAGATCGGCAGCGGCGAGCCCGATGTGGAAATCGAGGTCGCGTGGACGGGCCACAGCCGATTGAAACCAATCGCTGATACCCTTGCCGGATGCCCGGCGCAATACTTCTCCCAACAGGAAGCCGAATGTCCTCGCATGGTAGCCATGTTTCTCGCCCGGCACCCACCACAACCGTTCCCGGGAGAGTTTTCTGGTAACTCCGGTCCAGTCGTATAACAGGTCTCGCTCAACAGGGTCATGAAATCCCACCAGACCGGCTTGATGGGTGAGGAGATGACGGATGGTGATCGCTGCTTTTTCATGGCGATCAAATTCAGGCCAATAGCTTATGACCCTTTCGTCGAGTCGCAGGATATTTTCCGCCACCGCCTGTAGAACGCATAGTGCCGTGACTCCCTTGGTGGCCGAAAAGACACAGCTCAGGGTATCCCGCGACCATTCCTGTTCTTTCTTTCGATCAAGATGTCCGGCCCACACATCCACCACCAGGCGTCCATCGACCATGACCGCCAGAGCAGCTCCCACATCCCGCCCTTCGGCGAAACCGGCCAGGAAGGATTCCGCCACTGCAGTGAATCCCGAATCGACATCACCATGCAGTTCAAGTTGAATAGCCATCCCCCGACCATCAGCAAAGAGCCAGCATAGCAGTTAATGTCCAGTAGAGACCTTACCCAGGGCGCGGTGGCGTCTTCTGTTTTCAAACTGACCGCGCCAATGATGGTAGGCATCTCCGCCAACATCTCGGTCTCCATGCTGGAGATCGGTTTTATTGGTCAGCTCAGCACGAAACACCTGGCTGCGATCACTTTCACCTTCCCCGTTGTCATGATCTTGAGCAGCCTCGCGCTAGGCATCAGTATCGGTGCATCATCCGTCATTGCTCGAGGCGTCGGAGCGGGAACGGCAGACGAGGTGAAGCGGCTCGGGACGCATGCCATCCTCCTGGTCATTGGCACCATGGCCGTACTTTCCACAGTGGGCTACTTCAGTATTGATCCGGTGTTCACGTTTCTGGGTGCGAGTGACGAGTTGTTGCCGCTGATCCACAGCTATCTGGACATCTACTACCCTACGATGTTGCTGTTCACCACCACGATGGTGGCGGGGAACATCATGCGAGCCAACGGCAACGCCACGATTCCTGGCGTGGTTATGACGGTGGGCGCGCTGTTCAACCTGGCTATGGATCCGTTCCTGATCGGCTGGTTCGGCCTGCCGCGACTGGAGCTCACCGGGGCTGCGGTTGCCGCAGCCATCTCTCGCCTCGGCACCGCAACGGTTTTGATTTACTACATCTCGCACGGCGGCCTCATCACCACCAAACGCATATTTCAGAAGTTCCCTGAATCCGCGAAGCGGATTCTGCATATCGGGTTACCGGCCATGGCGACCCAACTCATCGGTCCGGTATCGGCCGCCGTCATCACCCGTATGCTGGCTCACCACGGTGAAACGGTGGTGGCAGGATTCGGCGTTGCGACCAGGATCGAGTCAGTCGCGGTAATGATGTTGTTTGCCCTGTCCGCCAGCATCGGGCCGTTCGTAGGACAGAACTGGGGGGCCAATCGTCCTGAACGGGTCCGCGAAGGTCTGAAAGTGACCTACCAGTTCTGCCTCGTCTGGGGCTTGGTCGTTGCGATCCCGTTGTTGATCTTCGGTTCGTCGATTGCCGGGTGGGTCGACGATTCTTCAGAGGTCATATCCACCGCGGCCTATTACCTGTCAATCGTGCCCTGGACCTACGGTTTGTGGGGCGTACTCATGATGTCTTCCGCTTCGTTCAACGCGCTCGGTAAACCGCTGCCGTCCACCGCATTGTCCTTCTCACGCATGTTCATCATCTACATTCCGATTGCTTTGGTTCTGGACCACTATTTCGGCTACCAGGGCATTTTCATTGCCACAGCGATCAGCAACGCCTTGATGGGCGTGCTGGGCTTCCTCTGGTTCAGGCGGCGGGTTTTCCCCCGTGCTGCTTGATACCATATGGCAACAGGATCAGGGGGAGAATTCATAATGGTGGGTGTCTATCGAATGCATGAGGCCGGTGGGCCTGAGGTGATGCAGTGGGAAGAGCAGGACATGCCGCCTCCTCAAGGCGGGATGGTGTTGATCCGTCACACAGCCGTCGGCCTGAACTACATCGACACCTATCATCGGAGCGGACTCTACCCACTGCCTCTACCGACCCGGCTCGGGGTAGAAGCGGCTGGCGTGATCGAGGCAGTGGGAGATGAAGTCAGCGAATTCAAACCCGGAGATCGCGTCGCCTACGCCGGCGGGCTCGGTGCCTATGCCGAAGCGA
>QIDL01000577.1 GCA_003228415.1 Gammaproteobacteria bacterium
GGTGCGGTGTCCGGGCGTCGATTTCCGTCGAATGGGCACCCTCCAGACCGGCCACGTTGCGCGCAAAGTCAATATACGCCGCGTGCAGCCCGTAACAGATACCCAGATAGGGCAATTTATGTTCCCTGGCATATCCGGCTGCGAGAATCTTGCCTTCGAACCCTCGAGCACCAAAACCACCTGGAACCAGGATTGCATGAACCCCGTCGAGCCGGGATGTCCCGGAATCCTCGAGCTCCTGAGCATCGATGTAATCGACCACCACCCGGGTTCGGGTCTTAATGCCGGCGTGGGCGACAGCCTCGATCAGCGACTTGTAAGCATCCAGCAGATCCAGATATTTGCCGACGATGGCTATTCGCGTTTCCCGATCCGGGTGCAGTTCCGCGTCCACAACCGCCGCCCAGCTTCTCAGATCCGGTGCGGGGCAGTCGAGTTGGAGTCGATCCACCACGATATCGTCCATACCCTGTGCGTGCATGGCTTCAGGCGCCTGGTTGATCGTGCGCAGATCCGGAAACGATACCACCGCGCGCTCTTCAACGTTCGTGAACAGCGCTATCTTGCTACGAGCCGACTTGGGCAGTGACCGTTCCGAGCGACAGACCAGAATGTCAGGCTGCAATCCGATGGAGCGCAGCTCCTTTACCGAGTGCTGGGTTGGCTTCGTTTTGATCTCCCCGGCAGAGGATACATAGGGCACCAGCACCAGATGGATGATGATGGCCCCCGACATGCCTACTTCCAGCCTCAATTGCCGGATCGCTTCCAGGAATGGCTGAGATTCGATGTCGCCGACGGTACCTCCGGTCTCCACGATCAACACATCGTGGCCATCCCCGGCTTCCTTGATACGTCGCTTTATCTCATCTGTGATATGAGGGATGACCTGAACGGTCGCACCGAGATAATCGCCGCGGCGCTCCCGGCGGATGACCTCCTCGTAAATCTGACCGGTGGTGAAGTTGTTGTCCTTGGTCATGATCGCGCTGGAGTAGCGCTCATAGTTACCGAGGTCCAGATCCGTCTCGGCACCATCGACCGTCACAAACACCTCACCGTGTTGAAACGGGCTCATGGTGCCTGGATCGACGTTGATGTATGGATCCATTTTGAGAATGTTGATGTCGAGTTGCCGGGCTTCAAGCACGGCCGCGAGGCTGGAGGTAATGACGCCTTTCCCGAGGGAAGAAACCACACCACCTGTAACAAAAATATATCGGGTCATTTACACCATCTTGCCGAGTGACGCATGCAAAAAAAGGGAAGGCGGCGCATGCGCAAGATGGGAGGACACGGTAGCAAAAGACCCTAAAAATCTCAACGGGCATCGTCCTCGCGAAACCGATCTGTCGGACGCCGGTCGAATGGCTGCCAGTCAATTCGGTACCGCCGATCCGACCCCACCTCGGAACCGTCCCGTACCGCGACATTCGGTATCGCAATCAGCCCTGTATCGTCGAACAATAGAGGGTGGCGATCGCGTTCCCAGGGCGGCAATCCGCTTTCCCGCATGAGTTCTCGCGGCCGCCTTCCCAGGCCACCTACGGCCATCCGTGCTGCCGATTCGAGACGGTTTGTGAAAGCCACCAGCAACGACCCCCGCACCCCGATAACCAGGCTGCTGGCAGCGGCTGCTCCCGAATCTTCGGACGCGGACGCAACAACCAGCTCGCCATGAGGGAGCTTCAGGACACAGGGAGGTTGTAGAGGGTACTCGAGCTCGAGCCGCGGCATCGATGCCACAAAATAGACGTCGTCACGATAGCGACGCAGGCTGCCTGAGGGCGTCTCCAGAACCGGTTGACGATCCGCGGCGGCACCAAGCTGAGTGAGAAAGTCGGCCAGCGCCCCTTCACTGACCCGTGCAGCGCGACTCTGCCGGCCCAGCCAGCGCCGCAGCACGGCTGTCGCGGCTTCCTGCGATAGTCTCTCCAGCGTGGCCAGAGGCAGTGGATTTCGATCGAGATCGAGGGATTTCAACAGCGCCTGCTCCGTGCCACGGGTCTGGCGCAGAACCTGGTCCAAACGATCCTCCAGATTTTCGAATCGCCTTCTCAATCCCGGCAGGATCTCATGACGCAGGTAGTTCCGATCCATGGCCCGATCCGTGTTGCTGGCATCCTCGATCCACTGCAGCCCGTGATGGCTCGCGTAATGCTCGAGCTCGGCACGAGAGCGTTCGAGCAGCGGTCGCAACAGCATCCCCTGGCCCAACGCCCGCCGTTTCGGCATGCCAAACAGTCCACGACCCTGGAACAGATGCAATAGCACCGATTCCAACTGGTCGTCACGATGATGTGCAAGCAGCAACAGGCCGCCTTCATTCAGCACCCGGGTGAAGATCTGATAGCGGGCCGCGCGCGCCCGCGCTTCCATATTCGAGCCAGGTTCGAGAGCGAGCGCATGGGAAACAAATGCCACGCCGGATTCAACCGCTACGCGCTCGCAATGGTCCCGCCAGCGGGTACTAGCATCTGCCAGACCATGGTCAACGTGCACGGCGATGAGCCGTTCTTTCGAATCCCCGCTGTTCCAGGCGAGAGCATGGAGCATGACCGAGGAATCCAGACCGCCGCTGAAACCGATGAACAGTTTCCCCTGGCCTGTGGATTCATCGAACACCGCGCGGCAGGCGTCCGAGATCGCATCCATCAACCCGGCCCGGTTGCCGCGTAGCGGAGGATCACAGATTCGTCGCCAAATTCACTGCGCAGCAACTTGAGCAGTTCGTCACTCGGATTCACTCGCCAGTCCGGTCCGAGCAGCACCTTGCCCCGGGCGGTCATGCCATCGCTTCTCTCGGTTCTACAAAGCACGGACACCAGACATCCGGCCTCCGTTCGTCTGTGTGGTTCCAGGCTGGACCGCAAGCGGCCGACCATATCGCCATTCACGCCCCGGCCGCCCAGATCGATCTCCACACCTCTGGAGAATCGTCTGCGCGCCTCTTCAATGGTCAACACGGCTTCCACTCGCATCCTCAGCGCGCCTGTGTAGTCATCCTCCTGAACCTCACCCTCGAAGACAACCACGCTGTCTTTGCTGATCTTCTGCCTGGCCGCTTCAAACACATCGGGAAACAACGCGGCTTCCAATCTACCACTGCGATCGTCCAGTACCACGAAGCCCATGGAACCGCCGCGCCGGCTGCGCATCGTCCGGAGCGATACCACCAATCCGGCAATGAACTGGTTCTTCTTCTCTGCTTTCAAGCTGGCGATGCTGGCACTGCAGAAATGTTGAATTTCACCCAGATAGTCTTCGATCGGATGACCGGTCAGGTAGAGTCCGAGCGCTTCTTTCTCACCTTCCAGACGTTCCCGTTTTTCCAGTGCGGGCACCACACGTTTTCTGATCGTGGTTTCTTCGGTGAGCTCGCTGAACATATCCGCCATCCCTGCTGCGGTGTTTTCGGCTATCTGCTCGGCCCCCTGCATGGCATCCGCCAGTTCGGCCATGAGGCGAGCCCGCACCGCATCGATGTCCTCATCTGCGACCCTGAATTCATCCATTGCCCCTGAGCGAACCAGTGCTTCGACCACCCGTTTATTGGCCTTTCTGGCACCAACCCGCAAACAGAAATCAGCGAGACTGCGAAATGGCCCTGCGGCTTCCCGGCTCTCCACAAGAGCGGCCACCGGACCTTCCCCCACGCCTCTGACAGCCCCAAGCCCGTATATCACACCCTCTTCGCTGGCGACAAAACGGAACCGGCTGAGGTTGACGCTAGGCGGCGACAACTCGAGACCCATGCGCCGCACTTCGTCCACCAGCGTGACCACCTTATCGGTATTCTGCATATCGGCCGATAGCGTGGCGGACATGAACTCTCGTGGATGGTGGCGCTTGAGCCAGGCGGTCTGGAAAGAAACAATGGCGTAAGTCGAGCTGTGGGACTTGTTGAACGCGTATCCAGCAAATTTCTCCATGTCATCGAAGATGTCACTACAGGTTTTTTTCGCCACCTGCCGCTCGACGGCACCGGTAATGAACTGTTCGCGGACCTTCGCCATTTCTTCGGGTTTTTTCTTTCCCATGGCCCGCCGCAACAGATCCGCGCCGCCGAGACTGAAGCCCGACATGTCCTGAGCGATCTGCATCACCTGTTCCTGATAGAGCATCACGCCGAAAGTCGAACCGAGTGCTTGAGCCGTGCTCGGGTGAGGGAGCCTGACAGCTTCGCGGCCATGTTTTCGATTGATGTAGTCTTCCACAGCACCGGATTGCAACGGACCGGGACGAAACAAAGCGACCAATGCAACTATGTCGTCGATACGGTCCGGCCCAAGCCTTCGGATCAGGTCT
>QIDL01000229.1 GCA_003228415.1 Gammaproteobacteria bacterium
GGATTGGTGGCGGTGGCGCTGGGTACGGTGCTGCTGCCGAATCTGTCGAGGCTGGACAGCGAAAAAAATCTGGATGGCTTTCGCGAATTGCTTGATTGGGGGGTGAGGGTCGGCTTTTTCTTCGGCGTGCCCGCTGCGGCCGCTCTCTACATGCTGGCGGTTCCGCTGGTAAGCACCATCTTCATGCATGGCGCGTTGACGGCGTTCGACGCTCGGATGGCGTCTCTCAGTCTGGAGGCTTTTGCGGTGGGTCTGTTACCGCTGGTGGTGGTCAAGGTGCTGGCCCCGGCTTATTTTGCCCAGGAAAATACCCGGACCCCGTTTCGAATTGGCGTGATCGCGGTGCTGGTCAATATTGCCCTGAACCTTGCTCTGTTCCGGGTGATGGGTCATGTGGGCCTGGCGTTGGCGACATCCGTTGCCGCCTGCGTCAATGCCTATTTGCTGTGGCGGGGCCTGCTGCTCACAGGGCGCAGTCGTCTCACAGCGCTTACCGGCCGGTCGATGGGCCGCTGTGGGGTTGCCACGGGGGCCATGGTGGTTGTGTTGTGGTGGGTAACACCGGCGGCGGATGGCTGGTTGAGCGCGGCGGTGTTGGAGCGTTCTCTGTGGCTGTTGCGGAGCGTTGTTGCTGGTATGGGTGTTTATCTGGCGGTGATCTGGCTGATTGGCGGCAGGATGTCTCATCTGAAGCATGTGGCTTAACCCGTATAATAGGTACCATGGAAGTCATTCACGGAACATACAGCATCCAGCCAAGGCACAAAGGCTGCGTACTGACCGTAGGCAATTTCGATGGGGTGCATCATGGTCATCGGAAGTTGCTCGACCATCTGTTCGCAAAAGCGCAGGAACTCGACGTGCCGAGCATGCTGCTTACTTTCGAGCCTCAACCTCGGGAGTTTTTCGCCGGTACCAAGGTGCCTGCGCGGCTGACCCGGTTCCGCGAGAAAATTACCTTGCTGAGGCAGACGGCCCTCGATCGAGTGCTGTGTCTACCGTTCAACGATCGAACCCGCAACATCTCCGCCGAGTGGATAGTAGACGTACTGTTCCATGAATTGCTCGGCATAAAATACATTGTGGTGGGGGATGATTTCCACTTTGGCAGGGATCAACTGGGCGACTATGAAATGCTGCAGGCGGCCGGTGATCGCCACGGTTTTGGGGTCAGCCATGTGGGCACATTAGAGTTCGATCACCAGCGAATCAGCAGCAGCCGTATCCGGAAGGTGCTCGGCGAAGGAAATTTCGAACTCGCCGAAAAGTTGTTGGGCCGCCCCTATTTTATAATGGGTCGGGTAGTTTACGGCCGTCAGCTCGGCCGCCAGCTTGGCTCGCCGACTGCCAATATCCGGCTGCAACGCTATCGAGCGGCACTGGAGGGGGTGTATGCGGTCAGGGTACAGGTCCGCGGTTCCGAGCAGCAATACACCGGAATAGCCAATATCGGTATTCGACCCACCGTGGATGGTAAAGAGCCGCTTCTGGAAGTTCATCTGTTTGATTTCGAGGGTAACCTGTACGGTCAGTTGCTGACCGTACAGTTCGTCAAGAAAATTCGCGATGAACGGACCTTTGATGGGCTGGAACCCCTCAAGGCTCAGATTCACGCGGATATCGAGGAAGTGCGGGAAATGTTCGCTGAAGCGGAAGATGTCCGCTAAAGCGGAAGATGTCCGCTAAAGCGGAAGATGTCCGCTGAAGCGGGAGATGTCCGCTGATGATTGAGACCACACAGGAGATGATGGTGAACAGCAGATGGTATCGCTGGTTGGGGATCTCAGTCCTGGTGGTGGGCCTGGATCAACTGACCAAGTGGTACGTCTCCACGCTGTTGGACCACGGCGAACGGATCGCCGTGCTGCCGGTATTCAGCTGGGTTCGCTGGCACAACGACGGCGCTGCTTTCTCCATGTTGAGCGGCAGCGGTGGCTGGCAACGCTGGTTTTTTGTGGTGCTGGCGGTGGTATTCACGGTCTTCATCGTCATCGAGCTACGGCGACTGGTGGTCACGGATCGGCTGATGGGGGTGGTTTATGGGCTCATCATGGGTGGCGCGTTGGGCAATATGGTGGACCGATTGCAGCACGGTTATGTCGTGGACTTCATTCTTCTCCACTATCGCGACTGGTATTTCCCCGCATTCAACGTCGCGGATATCGCGCTGTTCATTGGTGCATCTCTATGGATCCTCACCCTGCTGGTCAACTATGTGCGGGAAAAGAAGGCGGCTGTCCGGTGAGCGAAGAAAACCTGATAGCGAGCAGCGCGGACGGAACGATTCGACATGGCGTGCGGGTGCGGCTGCACTTCGCACTCTGGCTGGAGACTGGTGAAGAGATCGATACCACGCGCCGTGGCAGACCGGCGACGCTGGAGATCGGCGATGGCAATCTGCTCCCGGGTTTTGAAGTCGCATTGCTGGGCATGAAAGCAGGCGACGATGCGCAGCTGGTCATCGAGCCGGAAGCGGCCTTCGGCCAACACAGGCAAGAAAATATACAGATAGTGCGCCGGGATCGATTCTCGGACGAGCTGGTGCTGGAGCGAGGATTGATGGTTTCGTTTGACGGGCCCGGCGGGGAATTGCCTGGAGTTGTGCGGCGGATCATGGACAACGCGGTGGAAGTGGATTTCAATCACCCGCTGGCTGGCCGAAAAGTCATCTTCGATGTCTCGATTCTGGCGGTGGGCTGAAACGGTCGACTGATAACGGGCAACCACGGGAATTTGAACTATGCGGAGAAACTTTTTGCGGAGTCGGCATATGAGGAGTCAGGGATTTACCCTCATTGAGCTCATGATTGCGGTAGCCATTCTGGCCATTCTGGCCGCCGTGGCGATCCCTATATATACCACTTACTCGAACCGTACCTATCGTACCGAAGCCATGGCGGATTTGCTGGGTTGCGCTCAGGCATTGGAACGTCGAGCCAGTATTTCATTCAGCTATGAAGGTGCTGCCGTCGGTGGCGCCGATGCCGGGGTGGTCGATCCCAACATCTGTGGTTCCAGCTCGGTTGACATCGGCCGCTACGTGATAAATGTCACCGGTACCCCTGCTGCCTTCACCCTGACGGCAGCAGCCCAGAATGGCACAGACGAAGGTCGGGGAATTTCCTACAACTCGGCCGGACAGCGTGGCTGGGACGAAAATGGCAGTGGCGGCATAGAAGCCAGTGAAATGGAATGGGAAGAGAGCTGATCGAGCAGTCCGACCACTCGTCCGATGAAACTACCCCTTCTATCGGCTAAACGTTTCCTTCCCTACACGCCGACCTAAACTCTTTGCTGACCCAATAGTTAGCAGAGAAAGGTTTGTTAAGTAAGTTTCCGAATAGGTCTCGAATTGCCGGAACCAGAGCAGGATTCACCATTGTCGAACTGATGGTGGCGATGGCTATCGCCGCGGTTCTGCTCGGCATGGCCTTGCCCGCGTTCAATACATTCATCGATCAGCGGACCATGACCGCCCGGGTCAATGATCTCATTCTGGCGGTAAATCTGGCTCGCAGTGAAGCGGTAAACCGCGGCGGGCTGGTCAGCATTCAGGCCTTCGATGCATCGGATAACAACGATGAATGGGGCCCCGGCTATTGTGTGACCGTCGGTAACCCGGGTAACTGTGCGGCCTCCCTGAGAGATTTTGCGCCCGCCGATGGCGCAACGCTGGATGCAACCGGTGGCCTCGCTGGCGTGGGGACAATCAGCTTCAACGGCCGGGGTCTGTCGACACTGGGCGCACAGGGCACGATCGAGCTGTGCAGCACCGATGTGACCGTCGATCCCGGACGAGAGATCGAGATAAATACCATCGGTCGAGCATCGAGCATCGATTTCGTTTGCAATCCATAAGTGGAGTGACTGACTCAAATGAGCGCTAAGACCCGACAAATTGATTCAAAACAGCGTGGTCTGTCGATGATCGAACTGCTGGTCGCCGTGCTGGTCCTATCCATCGGTGTGCTGGGCATAACGGCTCTGCAGATGGTGAGCCTGCAAAACAACCGGGGCGCGCTGTTTCGAGCCGAAGCCGTGCAACTTGCATACGACATGATGGACCGGATTCGGGCGAATCCGGCCGGTGGGATTCCCGGCCAGGCATATGGCGGTCTGGGGTTGACGACAGCTCCACCGGCAAGCGCGGACTGCATGGCAAACAACTGCTCCGAAACTCAGATGGTGCTGTTTGATCAAGCGCTCTGGAAGTGCTCTCTCGGAGGCTTCAACACAGATGCCGGATGCGTTGCGTTCCGGGCTGCCGGAGTCCTGCCACCCGAAGCCGATCAACCCGGGCTGCCTA
>QIDL01000304.1 GCA_003228415.1 Gammaproteobacteria bacterium
GCGCAGAAAATAACTATAACCGCCAGGGTCTCCCGGATCTTCTTCCAACAGTCCCCGGCCGATGAGTTGCGTGATCAGCCGCTGCCAGTGGCGTTTGATGTCATCGCCTCTGGATTTGATGGTGCTCGCCACCCCGCCGATGCCAACGTTCACGAAACCATCCGCTTTCGGGACATACCAGGAATAGCCCGGCAGTCTGCTGGCAAAAAACCACAGATGGCAATCCTGGGTAGGCACGTCGAAAGGAAACTCCAATTCCTGGGTAACGACCTGCAGCGCCTTCGGCCGCGGTTGCAGCGATCGAAACAGGTCGCGATAGACCGGGCAGCGGGTACCGCCCGCACCGATGAGATACTCGCAGCGATGCTGCCCATCGATGATGAAGCCATTGCCATCGGCCTCTATCTGTCTGACATTGTGGACCTCAAACGGTGCACCGGAACGTTCGAGCAACCACTGGTCGAATTCATAGCGGCGAATGGAGTGCTGAGGCGAGCGGAACGGAAAGTGCAATCCCTTGACCGAGATCTGCAGTGCTTCGAAGGTCAGGAAACGATAGGGGTAGTCTCGCGGCTCGAACTCGAGCTGTTTCAGCACACCGGGAGTGATCCAACCTGCACAGAGCTTCTCTCTCGGGAACGACTCCCGATCTATGACAAGACAATCAACGCCGTTTCGTTGCAGCTCCCAGGCGGCTGCAGATCCCGCAGGTCCGCCACCAACGATAATGACCTTGTGTTCCGTCATGCGCAGCACCTTCGGTCCCTGCGACGCAGAAACCCTGTTGGCCCCCGATCAGACCGATTAGACATACCCTCTCCCGATTCCCTGGGTAATAATAAAACTCAAGAAGCTGCAGAAATCCACCCAAGAGGAGTCTTTCAATGACAGACAACGTCGCCATCGTCAGAGAATTCATCGAAACCTGGTCGAGCCTGGACCCTGATCGGCTTGCGAGCTACTTCACCGAAGATGGAACGTACTTCAACATGCCGACACAACCGGTCACCGGCCGCGACAACGTGCAGAAGTTCATCGCCAACTTTCTGGCCACCTGGACGGAAACACAGTGGGACATTCTCAACATCCTGGGAGAGGGAGACGTGGTGATCGCCGAGCGACTCGACCGCACCAGAACCTCACTCGGCAACGTGGATCTGCCCTGCACGGGCGTCTTCGAAATGGAAGGTGGCAAGATCAAGGTCTGGCGTGACTACTTCGACATCGGGACCTTCATGAAAGCGATGCAGTCCTGATTGCGTCGAGTCAGCGCTAAGCGGATTCGCCGAGCGTCGTCAGCTCATCGATGGCCGCCACGATCTCCGGCCACAATGGCTCGGGCAGATCGTGGCCCATGCCTTCCATGATCATCAGCCGGGAGTTCGCGAGCGACTCATGAGTGTCCCGGCCGCCATCGACGGGCACCAAAGGATCCGCCTGACCATGAATGACCAGTGCCGGTAACTTCAGTTCAGACAACGCCGGTTTGCGATTGCCGTTGGCTACGATGGCTGCCATCTGACGAGCCACGCCTTCCGGGTAAAACGACCGGTCATAACCCCGGGCAGCTCGTTCCCGGGCTTCTGTCTCCGGCGCCGGGTAAGCGGGCGATCCGATAACGCCGGAAACCCTCAGGGTTCGCTCGATGGCTTCCTCGCGATTCGAGGCCGGCGGGCTCAGCATGGCCGCCATGGCTTCGTCGGTGCTGCCTGGCAGCTCGGGGTTTCCGGTGGAAGACATGATGGAAGTCAGCGACTTGACCCTGCCCGGAGCATTCAACGCCATGACCTGAACGATCATGCCGCCCATGGAAGCACCGCAGATGTGGGCCGCATCGATGCCGAGCTCGTCGAGCAGTCCGAAAGCGTCCGCCGCCATGTCGTCCAGCGTATAAGGTGCATCGGCCGATTCACCGGCCATCAGACGCGCAGCCATCTCGCCCATGTCCGGAACGCCAAGGTGTCCGAATTTTTCCGACAGGCCGACATCCCGGTTGTCGAAGCGAATCACATGGTGAGCACGCTCGGCGAGCAGCGTGCAGAATTCGTCCCGCCAATGGATCAACTGAGCACCCAGGCCCATGACCAGCAACAGCGGTCGGCTGCCGCGATCGCCAAAGGTTTCATATTCCAGAGTAATACCGTTTGCTGTCAGTTGAGCCATGAACCATCTTCCTGGTGAATGTGCGTATTCTCACGAATGGGTTGAGCGAGTTCAACAAGGCCTGTACTTTGCTCACGTGAAAACCGCTTTTTCAGAACCTCGACGAATCGCTACCAACGGCATCGAACTCGACGTTTTCAGTGCCGGGCCCTCGACCGGAAAGCCCATCGTGCTCTGCCATGGCTGGCCGGAACTGGCATTCTCCTGGCGTTATCAGATCCCGGTTCTGGCTGCGGCAGGCTACCATGTGATCGCGCCCGATCAGCGCGGCTATGGCCACTCTTCACGCCCGGAGCACGTCGAGGACTACGACATCGTGCACTTGAGCGACGATCTCATGGGTCTGCTCGATCATTTCGGACATGACGACGCGCTCTTTATCGGCCATGACTGGGGCGCGATCGTGGTGTGGAATCTCGCCATGATTCACAAGAGCCGAATCAAGGGCGTGATCAATCTCAGCGTTCCCTTCATGGAGCGCGGTCCGAAGCCCTGGGTGGACTTCTGGGAAGAGATGCTGGGCGGCGATTTCTATATCGTTCATTTCAACCGCCAACCCGGCGTCGCCGACGCGGCTTTTGCCGCCAACCCCGAAAACCTGCTCAGGAATCTCTATCGAACCGGACAATGGCGCTCACCGGCCGCCGACCTCGGACCCGGCATGCCAATAATCAACATGGCCGGGGCAACGGAGCCAACCGGCAAGCTGATGATGAGCGAGGAAGATCTGGCGGTATTCGTCGAAAATTTCAAACACTCCGGATTCACCGGCGGCATCAACTGGTACCGGAATTTCGACCGCAACTGGTCGCTGATCGCCGATCTGGAGCAGCAGGTCGCACAACCGGCGCTGATGATCTACGGCCAGCACGACATGGTGCCCGCATCTGTGACACTCGAGGAATCAGTGCCGAACGTGGAGACCGCCACATTGGACTGCGGTCACTGGATTCAGCAGGAACGTCCGGAGGAGACCAACGATCTCATTCTCGAGTGGCTGGCACGTAACTACCCCGCATAGTTGTTCCAGTCATCGGCCCAGCTAAATTACAGCCACCAGAGCGCCGATGAGCGCAGCCAGCATCAGGGATACGTTGGAAACCATGCTGATCATCATGCCCGGTCCACGTTTTTCAGCGTCCTTCGAGTAGCTCCGAAAGTACAGCGCCCGGCCGATCATGAAGACGACTCCGCCAGCCACCGCATACAGCTCGCCCACATAGAACGCCGTGCCATACAGCGCCGGGATGAAGATGATCAGCTGCTCCAGGGTATTCTGATGGGCTCGGAAGCTCCGCTCGAAGGCAGGATCACCGACAACGGCCGGTGCGCTTATCCCGGAACGTTGCCGCGCTCCACCCACCAGCACACCGAAGTATTGATATTCGATCAACGCCAGCATGGCGATGATGGTTACATAGGCCATGGTCTCTCCTCTTTTCGTGATTCAGGGTTTGGATATTAGACGTTGAACGCGGAAAAGGGACGCTTGTTCAAGAACGTGTCATGAAACTCGCCGTCGCCTCGGCCACCAGCTGGTCATCCGATTCACGAATGGCCCTGCCTTCCATCAGCGCCAGCCTGCCTTTGCGTTTGAGACAGCGCCCCTCGAGCCGAACCGGTATCCCAATGGGCAATTCACCACGATAGCGGATCTCGGCCTTGGCGGTCATGCATTGCACGCCCTGCAACCACAGCCAGTTGGCCATCACGTCATCGAGCAAACTGAACACGATACCGCCGTGGGTCACTCCTCGATATCCGGCATGACGCTTGTCTGCGGTGAATTCGGACCTGCAAACGTCATCTTCGATGCGAAAAATCAGCTTCAATCCGATCGGATTCGCCGGACCACAAACAAAACAGCCGTTGGACTCGCTCACGAGACTCATCCGTCCTCCTCAACGTATCGGCGCGACGGGTTATGATAGCCGAGTTGTGTATCCGATGAAGTTCATTCGCCAACGCCTGGCCGACCACCGGCCGGAGACTTTCGAGACACGGGAAAATACCCGGGAAGCGGCCGTGGCTGTCATTCTGCGAGAGTCACCCGGGTCGCAAACGCTCGACATACTGTTCATCAAGCGCGCGGAAAAATCCGGTGATCCCTGGTCCGGGCACATGGCTTTCCCTGGCG
>QIDL01000153.1 GCA_003228415.1 Gammaproteobacteria bacterium
TCGATCATTTGAGGCGAATAGTTATTCATATTCAACGAAAAGGAGCGGAAAAATGGGCCAAAAGGGCTTTCCCGCAGTAGGCTCTCTATTCTCGGACAGGCTCCCAGGCTCAAACGGAGCGGGTGCCAGGGAGGAGCCCGCTCCGCTGCTTGCTCAACAGAATGGAGCTTATTTTTTATCTTCGTCCTTGACTTCTTCGAACTCGGCATCGACCACATTGTCGTCACCGGCCTCAGACTCCGGATTCGCGGCCTGTTCCTCGCCCTGTTCAGCGGATGCCTGCTTGTACATTTCTTCGGTCAGTTTGTGGCTGGATTCGGCCAGAGCCTGGGTCTTCGATTTGATGGCTTCGGTATCATCACCCTTGACCGCCTCCTCCAGATCCTTGCTGGCGGCTTCGATCTTGTCCTTTTCGGCGGAGTCGATCTTGTCGCCGAGATCGTTCAGGGATTTACGGACATTGTGTACCATGGCTTCGGCCTGATTGCGGGCGTCCACCAACTCACGAGTCAGCTTGTCTTCCTCTGCGTGCAGCTCCGCGTCATTGACCATACGCTCGATCTCGGCATCGTCCAGGCCGGAACTCGACTTGATGACGATCTTGTTTTCCTTGCCGGTAGCCTTGTCTTTCGCGCTAACGTGCATGATGCCGTTGGCGTCGATGTCGAAGGTGACTTCGATCTGTGGAACGCCACGGGGAGACGGTGGAATATCGGACAGATCAAAACGGCCCAGGGTCTTGTTATCCTTCCCCATTTCACGCTCGCCTTGCAGCACGTGCACCGTTACCGCGGGCTGGTTGTCGTCGGCGGTGGAAAACACCTGCGACATTTTGGTCGGGATCGTGGTGTTTTTCTCGATCAATTTGGTCATCACACCGCCCAGGGTCTCGATGCCCAGTGACAATGGGGTCACATCCAGTAACAGGACGTCTTTTACATCGCCGCCAAGCACACCGCCTTGTATCGCAGCGCCAACTGCCACCGCTTCATCGGCATTCACATCCTTGCGCGGCTCCTGGCCAAAAAAGTTGGTGACCGTCTCCTGGACTTTCGGCATCCGGGTCTGGCCACCCACCAGAATAATTTCATTGACCTCAGCGGCGTTCAGTCCGGCATCCTTGAGCGCCGTCTTGCACGGCCCAATGGTGCGCTGAACGAGTTCTTCGGTCAGCGCTTCCAGCTTGGCACGGGTCAGCTTCATGTTCAGGTGCTTGGGGCCGGACCGATCAGCGGTTACATACGGCAGGTTCACTTCCGTCTGGCTGCTGGATGACAACTCAATTTTGGCTTTCTCCGCGGCCTCCTTGAGCCTTTGCATGGCAAGCGGGTCGCCCCGCAAATCCATGCCCTGGTCCTTCTTGAATTCATCCGCCAGATAATCGATTATCCGGCGATCGAAATCTTCACCACCCAGGAAAGTATCGCCGTTGGTGGACAGGACCTCGAACTGATGCTCCCCGTCTATCTCAGCGATCTCGATGATCGAGATATCGAATGTACCGCCGCCCAGATCGTATACCGCGATCTTGCGGTCGCCGGACTGCCTGTCCAGGCCATAGGCCAGGGCTGCGGCCGTCGGTTCATTGATGATGCGTTTTACGTTCAGACCGGCAATCTTGCCGGCATCCTTGGTAGCCTGCCTTTGGGAGTCATTGAAATAGGCCGGCACGGTGATCACAGCTTCGGTGACCTCCTCGCCGAGGTAATCCTCCGCGGTCTTCTTCATCTTCTGCAGGATGCGTGCCGCAATCTCCGGCGGCGCCATGTCCTTGCCGTTCACGTGCACCCAGGCGTCGCCGTTTTTTGCCCTGGTGATCTTGTACGGCATGATGTCGAGGTCTTTCTGCACTACTTTCTCGTCGAATTTACGCCCGATGAGTCGTTTAACGGCGAACAGGGTATTGTGCGGATTCGTTACCGCCTGGCGTTTGGCCGACTGGCCCACAAGGACCTCGCCATCGTCCGTGAACGCCACCACGGAAGGTGTGGTTCGATCGCCTTCGCTGTTTTCTATCACCCGAGCCTTGCCTCCGTCCATCAACGCGACACAGGAGTTCGTGGTGCCCAGATCGATGCCAATGATTTTCCCCATGATTTATTCTCTATTAACTGTTTACAATGTGAATGAATAACTGATAAATGGGTGCCGACACCCTGTTTTCAAGTGTTTTCCGCGCCGGATTCGGCGCCCGGTTGAGTTCCTGATCTGGCCACGATAACCATGGCGGGCCGCAGCAAGCGACCATGAATCGTATATCCCTTCTGGATTACCGTTATGATGTGGTTGGGTGCGATGCTGTCGGACTCCTGCAGGGTCATGGCCTGGTGCTGTTCGGGATCGAGCTTGTCACCGGGCCCGGGTTCTACCGTCCTGATCCCGAATTTATCGAATACGGTGTCCAACTGCTTGAGAGTAAGGTCCAGACCTTCTTTCATTTTTTCCACGATGCCCGTGTCTTCGTCGCTTAATTCGGTGGCGCGTGCAAGCTCCAGACTGTCTCTCACCGACAGAGCCTCGGCGGCAAACCCTTCGACGGCAAATTTACGCGCGTTGGATACATCATTTTCGGCACGGCGGCGAACATTTTCCACCTCCGCCATC
Source organism: Gammaproteobacteria bacterium (assembly GCA_003228415.1). GTDB lineage: Bacteria > Pseudomonadota > Gammaproteobacteria > Pseudomonadales > Azotimanducaceae > SZUA-309. Next base: position 2,605 of record QIDL01000153.1, read on the forward strand.
GCGCGCAGGATTTTTTCCTTGTGCTCCGCGAGCTCGACCCTGGCCAGTTCGAGTTCAACCAGCAACTGCCCGGGGTCTGTCTCCTCAGCCGGGAGTGGAGCCGGTGACGGTTCGACGTCCCCGGATTCGGGAGTAACCGTTGCGGCGGCATCGCCACCCTCGGAATTGTTCTGCACGCTCATTTCTTCACCAGGTTGAGAATTGCTCATGATCGTTATGGCTAGTGTAGTGTCCTATATTATGTGGCGATAAGGAGAGAATGGGGTCTGACCCCAATGCTTGCAATCCTAGGAGATGAGGGCCTTTTGGGGGAATTCAAGACCGTAGCGCGCACAAGCTTTAAAAGATCCCGCTGCGACGGACGCCGCCTGCCGGGATGACGCACAGTTACAAAATCTGTGCTTAATTATCCGCCTGTTGGATCTGTTTTCCGGACAGAGCGCCGCTCAGCAGGCGGGCAGTGAAATCCACCAGGGGGATAACATGCTCGTAGTCCATGCGAGTAGGCCCGATCACGCCCAGTGTGCCCACCACGGCGCCATCGTTCTGGTACGGGGCGGTGACTACGCTGACATCATTGAGCGCCAGGTAACCCGACTCTTCGCCGATAAAAATACTGATGCCGTTGACGCGCATGCCGCGATCCAGAAGGTCCAGAAGGTCCTGTTTGGTTTTGAATGCGTCGAACAGCTTCTGCAGGGTGTCGATCTGGCACAAATCCGGAATATTGAGCAGATTTGCCTCACCGGTGAGCACCACATCGTCTTTTTCTCCTTCTTCCTGGTCGAACAACTTACCCGCCATGGCCACCGCGGTCTTCATAATCTGGTGCATTTTGTCACTATCGGTCTTCATTTCACCGAGCAGCGCACGCCGGACCTGAGCCAGCGAAGAGCCGTTATACACGTCATTGAAATAGTTCGCGGCCTCGATCAATTCGGAGGCGGAATACTCGCGATCGGTAGGGATCACTCTGTTCTGCACCCGTCCCTCGTCCGTGACCAGAATCGCCAGCACCCGGTTGGACGAAAGCTTCAGAAATTCTATTTGACGAAAACGTGCGTTTTCCTGCCCGGGAATCAGGATCAGGCCCGCGAAGTGCGTTACTTTGGACAACATCTCCGAAGCAATGGACAGCAGCAACTGGGGGTCCGGTTCCGCGGAGAACCCGGATTGGATACTTTCTATGGCCTGTTCATTCAACGGCTTTACGGTCAACAGGCTGTCGACAAACATGCGATAACCGAGCTGAGTCGGGACCCGGCCCGCCGAGGTATGAGGGGAATGGATCAGCCCGAGATCTTCGAGGTCGGACATTACGTTGCGGACGGTAGCAGGACTCAAAGACAGATCGGCGCGTTTTGCCAGGGTGCGGGACCCCACCGGCTGGCCTTCGGTGATGTATAACTCTATGAGGGCTTTTAGGAGAGTTTCCCCGCGTTCGCCAAGTTCAGTCACAGCATTAGATCAGTAGCCAGGATTAATGGTTTCGCCCAAGTATTCAGGGTGCCACAGAACGCTACCAATCTACTTACCCCTCTGTCAACCAGTGAGCGAAGTGCAATTGCGATTACTTTACCCTCCCTTTCACTCGCTACCCCAAATAGACGACAATGGTCGGTTCCCAGAGACCTACCCGGCCTGCACGTCGTTCAATGTCCCAAAAATTCAAAACTATAGGGCTTT
>QIDL01000409.1 GCA_003228415.1 Gammaproteobacteria bacterium
ATTTTCCGGCGGAAATTCGCGCCCCGGTCGGTACCCGCTTCGGCGTCTCAGCCTTTCAGATCAAGTTCGGCGGAGAACGAATCACCACCGCAGGAGATTCGCCCGACGTACTGATCGCATTCAATCCTGCCGCGCTGGTGGTCAATATCTCACACCTTCAGGATGGTGCCACCATCATCGTCGATGAGAACGCGTTTACCGGCCAACGGTTGAAGCGCGCCGATCTAGCTTTCAATCCGCTCGAAGATGGCAGCCTGAAACGATTCAACGTCATACCGATCGCCATCAGCGAACTCACACAGGCGGCGGTCAAGCCAACCGGCCTCGGCACCAGGGATTCGCTGCGCAGCAAAAATTTCTGGGCGCTGGGTTTGATGTTGTGGATGTTTGATCAGCCTCGTGCGGCAAGCCAGCAGTGGATCAGAATCAAGTTCGCCAGCGATGAACGGGTACGCGATGCGAACCTGGCAGCCTTGAACGCCGGCCATGCTTATGGCGAAACCATGGAACTCTCGCACAGCGTCGCGCAGCGCCCAACACCTCAAGCCACGCTGGCAGCGGCCGAATATCGCACCCTCACCGGCGCCGAGGCACTGGCTATCGGGCTGGTCGCCGCCGGGGAGCTTGCCGACGTCGAGTTGATGTTCTGCTCCTACCCCATCACACCCGCGTCTTCGGTACTCCATCAACTGGCCGGCCTGGAAGATGCCGGAGTCGCCACCTTTCAAGCCGAAGACGAAATCGCCGCAATCTGTGCCGCCATTGGTGCCTCCTTCGGTGGCAAGCTCGGCGTGACCTCGAGTTCCGGCCCGGGTATCTCACTGAAAACCGAAGCCATGGGCCTGGCAGTCGCCACGGAATTACCGCTGGTGATCGTCAACTCGCAACGCGCGGGTCCCGCCACCGGCATGCCGACCAAAACCGAACAATCCGATCTGTATCAGGCTGTGTACGGACGCAACGGCGATACACCGATACCCGTCCTTGCATCCCGGTCACCGGGTGACTGTTTTGATACAGCGATCGAGGCGGTACGCATTGCTCTCAGGCACATGACACCGGTGATCCTGCTCACAGACGGCTATATCGCAAACGCATCGGAGCTCTGGCAGATTCCGGACTTCGACGCTTACCCGGCCATCGATCATCACAAGCCCGAAGCGGGCGTAGTCGGTGACGTGTTCCAGCGTGCACCAGATACCTTCGCGAGAGTCTGGGCATCCCCGGGCAACCCCGGTTTCATACATCGTATCGGCGGCATTGAGAAAGACATCCACACCGGCAACATCTCCTACGAACCTGACAATCATCAATTGATGACCGATCTGCGTCGGGACAAGGTCGCAAGCGTGGCAAACTTTATTCCAGCCCAGCAGATCGAACAGGGGCCTGCCGAAGGTGTCGCGGTGGTGGCCTGGGGTTCGACCTACGGGACCATCTATCAGGCCGTGAAGGAATGTCTGGCGGAAGGGCTGCCTGTTGCGCAGATTCACCTCAGATACATCAATCCCCTCCCCGCCAATCTGTCCGAGCTGCTGGCAGGATTCGAATCGATTCTGGTACCGGAACTCAACAACGGTCAACTGGCGACACTGCTCAGAGACCGGTTGCTGCTGGATCTGGTCCAGTTGAACAAGGTCACCGGCCAGCCGCTGACGGTAAGCGAAATGAAGGAGCAGATTCAGGCGCTTGCACCACGCCGAATCAAGGAGGCGACCAATGACTGAACTTTCGTTCAAGGATTTTGAGACCGACCAGGAAGTTCGCTGGTGTCCGGGATGCGGCGACTATTCCATCCTGAAAGCCGTGCAGCGAACTTTGGCCAGCGCGGGAGCGAAACCTGAAAATACCGTATTCGTATCGGGTATCGGTTGTTCTTCACGACTGCCCTACTACATCGAAAGTTACGGTTTTCATACCATCCATGGCCGCGCACCGGCGGTTGCGACGGGCGTAAAGCTGGCCAATCCCGAAGCCGACGTCTGGGTCATTACCGGCGACGGGGACGGCTTGTCGATCGGTGGTAATCATCTGATGCACGCGCTCAGGCGTAATGTGGATCTGAACATTCTGCTCCTCAACAACGAGATCTACGGACTCACCAAGGGCCAGGCCTCACCCACTTCGCGGCCCGGTACCAGAAGTCCGTCTACACCTCACGGCTCATTCGATGCGGCAGTGCATCCTTGCAAACTGGCGCTCGGCGCCGGAGCGGGCTTCATCGCGCGAGCCGTGGACATCGACCAGAAGGGTCTGCCGCGATTGCTGGCGGCAGCAACCGAATACACCGGCGCCGCCTTCGTCGAAATTCTGCAGAACTGCATCGTCTACAACAAAGACGTGTTCGACGATGTGGTCAACAAAAAGCAGGCAGCAGAAACCCAGATTCATGTTCAACACGGCAAACGGCTGACTTACGGCCGGGAGCATGACAAAGGCCTGGTGCTCAACACCGCCAGCCTCACTCTGGAGTCCTTGCAGATCGGCAGCAACGGCGTCACCGAGTCAGACATCCTGATCCATGACGAAACCAATCCGACCCTGGCTCAACTGCTGGTGGGCATGGCCGCCCCGCTACCGACCGCGATGGGTGTCATTCACCGGGTCGCAAAACCGAGCTTCGATTCGGCCTTCTGGAACAACAAGCCCACCGAGCGACGCGCCAGGGTCATCGACCTGCTTCGGCACGGCAATATGCTTGACAGAAGACCGTAGTCAGCGTCGGACCGAGTGCACCAGTCACCCGGCCGTGTTCCCGTTTCACCCAGCAAAAGTTCGATTCCGTCACAATTTGTTACCAGAGGTAACGAACCTCTGGACTTCCGGGAATAATGCCCTACAATGCCCAGACCAAATTGGTCAGACCATAATGGTCCTGGCAAGATGGTCCTGGCAAGATGGTCCTGGCAAGACGGTCCGAGCAAATGAATCCCGGAAGAACCAGTATTCGATCCATGAGCAAGCACGAAGAAATTACGGAAACGCTCACCCGCGATATTCTCATCGGCCAGTATCGCGTCGGCGAACGTCTCCCATCCGAGCGGGACCTTGCCGCTCGCTTCGAGGCGAATCGGGGCGCCGTTCGGGAAGCGATGAAGAAGCTGGAACAACTCGGCATCGCCGACATCCAGCCGGGTGGCGCGCGGGTCGCTCCGCTGGATGAGGCAAGCCTGGACGTGATCGGCTATCTGTTGGCCCTCGATCAGGCCCCCGATAGAAATCTGGTCGATCAGATTCTGGTGGTCATCTCCACTCTCGTTGAAACCGCGGCTTTACTGGCCGTGGAACGGGTCAACGACGCAGAACTGGAAGCACTGCGACAACTGATACGACCGCTCTGGGTCGAGCAGCTCGATGAAGAAGCCTATATGAACGCTCGAATGGGCATGATCAGTGGATTCATGAACTCGAGCGGCAATCTTCCGGTTCGACTCATCGCCCGCACGTTGATCATGCAGTTCGTTCCGCAGATGGAACCATTGCAGGGTTATTGGAATCTCGACATCGACACCCACAAAGAACTGGCGCGCAAGCTCGATGAAGCCGTCAGCAGCAGAGATCTGGAACGGGTTCGATCCGTTTTCAAAGATTTTTCCGAACTCAATCGCCAACAAGTCATCCGCGCTTTCAACGCCTTCGAAGCCGCTCACCAGCCGGCCAATCTGGAGGTCGTCGCGTCATGATGCGGAAACTGGTTATTCCCGCCCTGGTCGTGATCGCATCGATTTTTGGCGCGGTGACATTGCTGGCGACAAGCCCGCAGCTCAAACCGTCAGCGATCGAGCCGATTGCCACCTCGGTACGCGTTCGAGAAGTGATTCCCCAGTCGATCCAGCTCACGGTGCACTCCCAGGGAACGGTTGTGCCGAACACCGAAAGCGAACTCATTCCGGAGGTTTCCGGACGGGTTGTGTGGATGTCGCCAGCGCTGGTCAACGGTGGCTATTTCGAAGCCGGTGAGCCCCTGCTGCGCCTGGAAGACAGCGACTACCGCTCTACTCTGGTCAGGGCCCGTGCGACGCTGACCCGCGCCGAAGCCGAGTACGAGCATGCACGTTTCGAATATCAGCGCTTGAAGAGCCTGGAAGAGCGGCAGCTCGCCAGCCGATCGCAGACCGAGGATCAACTCCGGGATTATCGCGTCCAGGAAGCCAACCTGCAGGATGCCCGTGCCAACTTTGGCCAGGCCGGCCGGGACCTGGCGCGGACCGAAATCAAAGCACCGTTCTCCGGACTGGTCCGGCAGGAGTCGGTGGATATCGGTCAGTTCGTGAGCCGCGGAGCAT
>QIDL01000315.1 GCA_003228415.1 Gammaproteobacteria bacterium
GTGGGCATCCACCACTCTGTGAAGGTTTGTCAGCGCCGGGGTGGTTTCCACTACGGTGACGCTCTGGTAGTCAGGGGGCCGTGGCGCGCCTCCCCAGGTGGTGTTCTGCATCCGATCGTGTCGGAGCTTCTTCACATCGAACTCGGTGATGAGTGTGCTGCCGGTAAGAGAAAAGCGCTCGCTTTCACCGATCAGCTGGCCGTTTTCGGCTGCCATGAGATGACCCCCGAAGACGATGTCTTTCGTCGACTCCATCGGTCCGCTACTGGCATAGAGGTAGCCGCAGATAGCGCGTGCGCTGGTCATTCTGACGAGATCGCGCCGGTAGTCGGCTTTTCCGACCAGCTCGTTGCTGGCAGAAAGGTTCAGCACGATATCGGCACCGGCCAGGCAATGGCGGACTCCTGGCGGTTCCGGGGACCAGAGGTCTTCGCAGAGTTCGATGGCGATTCGGGCACCGGCTACTTCAAAGATCTGGCGATGATCGATTCGGAACGGGCCGGGACCGCTCACGGATACAGTCGCTCCTGCGGTGAACCAGCGCTGTTCGTAGTATTCCGCATAGTTCGGATGGGCCGTTTTGGGTACCAGACCATGAATGCGGCCTCCATGCAGGACCGCTGCGCAGTTCGCCAGCCGGCCGTCCGCCAGACGCCAGGGCAGCCCGACCACCGCGGTTATGGTCCGGCAGGCCTCGGCGACCCGCGCCAGGGCAGTCTGGGTCCGGGTGTGAAGATCATCGTTGAAAAACAGGTCTTCACAGCTGTAGCCCGTCAGCGAAAGCTCTGGAAACAGGGCGATCGCCACCGCCTGGTCTGCCAGTCTGCGAAGGTGGTCTGTCAGCCGTTCTGCGTTGGTTTCCGGATCTGCCAGGGCCAGCTCGGGGGCGATGGCGGCGACCCGGATGAAACCGTGGTCTCGATAGTCCATGCGAATATTCTAGCACTCGCCTTTTATTTCCAAAGCGGACAGAATGTTCGGTTCGAAAAAGCATTTTAGGGGAAGTCATGAACTTCGAGTTTTCTGAGGAGCAAAATATGCTCCGCGAGCAGGCCCAGGGCTTTCTCGCCGACAACTGCCCACCGGCCGTGGTACGCGCGGTACTGGAAGGTGACCATGAGTACGACGAGGGTCTGTGGAAGAAGATCATCGAAATGGGCTGGACGGCCACCGTCATCCCTGAGGAGTTCGGGGGTCTCGGCCTGTCATTTCTGGAGCTCAGTGTCATCGCCGAAGAGCTGGGTCGGGTGGTTGCGCCGGTGCCGTTCTCTTCGTCGGTTTATCTGGCGACCGAAGCGCTGAAGCTGGCAGGTAGCGTCGAGCAGAAGGAGAAGTGGCTGCCGAAACTCGCCACCGGCGAAGTCATCGGCACGCTGGCCATGTCGGAAGGCGCCGGTCGGCCAGATGCCGGGAATATCAAATGCGAGGAATCGGATGGCACCCTGACCGGCACCAAGATCCCGGTCCCGGATGCGGGTATCGCGGGTCTGAGCATTGTGCTGGCGAAGAGTGGCGAGGGTGCGTCACTCTATCTGGTGGAAATGGCTCAGGGCAGCAAAGTGGCGGTCACCCCGGTGACCACACTCGACCCGACTCGTGGGCATGGCCAGATCGAGTTCGATGGTGCGCAAGCACAGCTGCTTGGCGAAGCGGGACAGGGTATGCGCCTGCTCGAGAAGCTGCTCGACCAGGCCGCCGTGCTCTTCGCATGGGAACAGGTGGGCGGTGCACAGGCAGCGCTCGAACAGGCCAAAGGCTACGCGATGGAACGTTTTGCCTTTGGCCGACCGATCGGCTCATACCAGGCGATCAAACACAAGCTGGCCAACATGTATGTGAAGAACACGCTGGCCAGGTCCAATTGTTACTACGGCGCCTGGGCCTTGAGTACCGGTGCGGATGAGTTGCCGCTGGCAGCGGCTACATCCCGGGTTTCGGCCATTCAGGCCTATTACTTCGCTTCCAAGGAAAATATCCAGACCCACGGCGGCATGGGTTTCACCTGGGAGTTCGACTGCCAGTTCTACTATCGGCGGGCGAAGCTGTTGTCGGTCAATATCGGCAGCGAGGCCATGTGGCAGGATCGATTGATCGATGCGTATGAACAAAATGTGGCTTAGGTAACATTCAGGAGTACAAATATGGATTTCAGCGATAGTCCCGAAGAAGCAGCATTCCGAAAAGAGGCTCGCGCGTGGTTGGAAGACAACGTGCCGAGCAAGGAAGAGTTCAAAGGCCTCGATGAGGTCGGCCAGGCCAAACTCTGGCAGAAACGAAAATATGATGCCGGCTGGGCCTGTATCAGCTGGCCGAAAGAATTCGGTGGGCGCGGTGCGAGCCCCATAGAGAATGTCATCTGGAACACCGAAGAGGCCAAGTACGAGCTGCCTGGCGCCATCTTCAGTATCGGCCAGGGCATGGCAGCACCCACCATGATGATGTGGGCAGACGATGAAGCCAAGGCTCGCTACCTGCCGAAGCTCGCCAGTGGCGAGGAGGTCTGGTGTCAGCTGTTCTCGGAACCCGCAGGGGGTTCGGACCTGGCGGCGTTACGGACCAAGGCCGAGAAAGATGGCGATGAGTGGGTCATCAACGGCCAGAAAACCTGGACGTCGGGTGCTCAGTATTCAGATTATGGGATTCTGGTGCTGAGAACCGATCCGAGCGTGCCGAAGCACAAGGGCCTCACCTACTTCTACATCGACATGAAGGCCCCCGGTATTGAGATCAAACCGATCAAACAGATATCCGGTGGCGCCAACTTCAACGAAGTGTATTTCACCGACATGAGAGTATCGGACAGCCAGCGTCTCGGTGGCGAAGGCCAGGGCTGGCAGGTTGCATTGACGACCCTGATGAACGAACGCGCTTCCATCGGCGCCGGTGGCGGCAGCGTCGGCGTCGACTCGGTATTCAAGCTCGCGCAGCGTGTGCAGATCGACGGCAAACCAGCCACTCAGAACGCCGCCGTCCGGGCCAGGCTGGCGGATTGGTACTGCCAGGAATCCGGTCTCAAGTACACCTCATGGCGGGCATTGTCGGCACTGTCCCGCGGGGAAACGCCGGGCCCGGAAAATTCCATCGGTAAGCTGGTGGGTGCATCGAAGGCACAGGACATGGCCTCTTTCGCCATTGATCTGCAGGAGATGGCGGGTGCCATTCGTGATCCCAAGCTATCTGCAGATGCCGCGATGTATCAGGAAACCTTCATGGCCATCCCGGGACTGCGGATTGCCGGTGGTACCGACGAGATCATGGCCAACATCATCGCCGAGCGGGTCCTCGGGTTACCGCAGGACATTCGGGTGGATAAGGGAATTCCGTTCAGCGAGATCCCCACAGGTGCCTGACCCACACCCAGCCATGGGGTCAGGGTGAGTGGTTCCGATCTGCACCGAGTTCATCGAGGAATGCCGTGATGTATTCCTCGATGGCCCGGTAGGTGTCGACGAAACTCGCAGCACCGCCGACCGGATCGGGCAGACCCCAATGCAGCCGCCGGCCTTCACCGGCAGCCGCCGGCCGCCGGCCTTCACCGGCAGCCACCAGCCGCCGGCCTTCACCGGCAGCCACCAGCCGCCGGCCTTCACCGGCAAACGTCGGGCAGGTTTCTCGAGCAGTGCTGTCGCAGAGTGTGATAACCCAGTCAATCGGCGGTGCACTGTCTGAGGTGAATGTGTCCCAGGACTTGCTGTGCAAACGATCCAGCCGATAGGTTCGATCGCCTAGAAGCTCCAACGCGCCGGGTGCTACGGAACCGGTGGGTTGGCTTCCAGCGCTGTGACCACGAACCCGCCTGCCTTCCAGGGAGGCATTTTTCAGGTTCAGTATGGCTTCGGCAAGAATGCTGCGGGCCGAATTTCCGGAGCATAGAAACAGGACCCGGAGTGCCGGCCGTGGTCCCCAGGCGATGATAACGCGGGGTCTTTCTCCGTAGCGCGGCAGATCGTCGTAGATCTCAAAGTCGGATTCGTGCTCATTGAACAACACGTGGCGGGTGGGTTCGAAGGCTTCCGGTTTATCGAAGTTACTTCGGAACAGATGGATCTCGTCGGGAAAGAATTCGGCCTCGTAGGCGAGTGGCGTGCTGCAGATTTCGCAGAACGAACGCCGGACTTCCGGTGAAGAAGCAAAGTGCGGCGGTGGTGAGGGTTCGAACTTTACCGAGGCGGATCGAAAGCCGACATAGGCGGCTGTGGGAGCCGCGTTGAAACGGCGGCAGGAGTCGCAGGGACAATAGACCACCCACAGCGGGGGGGCAGGCGCATGAAATCGATAGTGC
>QIDL01000078.1 GCA_003228415.1 Gammaproteobacteria bacterium
AAGCGAGTTAGTTCAGACTCCATTCAAGCCGAGTAAGTCCTGCTGGCTCAAGCTTGGGACTCTCTGAACAACTCCCTGTTACCGGAAGTCGGTGCAGGTGATGCCACGGTTTTGCGCCGCCATCACGAGATCGGCCTCGCATGCCGCAAACTGTTGCGGCGACACTTCCAGAAACCGATTCAATCCGGTGCAGTTACCGTCGCTGCAGGTATCTGCCAGGGAACATACAGATGGGCCGCCCGCACTGGAATTTTCCATAGACGAGAGCGCAGTGAAATAGGTGGTCGCGCTACCCGGATTGTTGGATATCTGCCAGGAATCGTAGTTGGTGACGCTGGTATTACTTATGTTCAGAAAGCACATCGCGCTGTCGTTGGCAGTGTATCGCAAGTTCGCGAGTTCGTTTCGAGTCCAACAGGGGCACTCGGTCTGCACCTCGGGTTGCTGGATACAAGGCATGTCCGGATCACCCGCTCCGCGTTTCGCTTCATATCGCGCGAGGATTCTGCTCGAACCGGGTGAACAGTTCTCCAAAGGATTCTCCAGCGTGAAATCGGCTTCGCAGCTCTGCACTTCACAGAACGCCACACACAATCTGCGCAGGCCCGGTGAAGCATTGGCCAAACCGTCGCACACGCCCGAATTCACGAAATCACGACGAAATTCATCATCGCGCTCCTTTCTGCCTCCTCTGCGACCGCCTCGTCGCTCGCGATGCTCCTCGGCTCGCTGCTGAAGTTGCTGGCGATATTGTTCCCAGTCATCACGATCTTCGCGAGCTTTCCACCGATTGGAATAGTCCGAGTGTTCCTGATATTCCTGATATTCCTGATATTCCCGATCGTCCAAACGCTCCTGTTCTTCGTCAGCGAGGGCGGGACCCATGCTCAGGATGCCCAGAATAAATATTGACAGCAATCTCATGGCTTTGTCGCCTATATCGTGGCTGCCGTCCTGGCGATCCAAGACCATACCCATCCAACGGCATGGCTAGAAAATCACGATGTTCCCGGCACATCGTGTGTGATCAACGCGCTCAGTCGAGCCGTTGACGGCATTTTTCTATAGTTGAGCGATACCGACTGTGCGATGGCTCACACACTCACATCAGGCTCTTAATTGGGCGTAACCCTTTGTAATGACTGATATTTCTGTGAAATTCTCAGCTCTCCACAGAAAACCGATCGTCAATATTATTGTTGATTTGCATCGATCCTGTGATCTGTCACTCTGCAATCTGCAAGGAGAAACCGCCTGAGTTTGCGTATCCCCACACTGAAAACCCCACGGCTGAAGCTGGAACCGCTCTCGGGCCAACACTCGACAGGCATGTTCGAATTGTGGTCCTGCCCCGAGATTGGTGAATTCTCAGGACCAGTAACCGATGCAGACGGAAACGCGATCCAAATGCCTGCCACAACGATCCGCGACAGCGACAGGCTCATCGAATTCTGGATAAAGGCACAGGACGCTGGCTGGGGGTTTCGATGGGCCGTCCTGCAGGGCGACAAGGAAGCCTTTGTTGGTCATGTGGGATTCAACTCCCTTGGCGAATGCTCGGAGATTGCGTATCACCTACATCCGAACCACTGGGGTCAGGGATTGATGTCTGAAGCGGCGCATGCGGCACTCGAGTGGCGGAGGGACTTCGACGGGTGCCGGGAGTTCGAAGCATTCATCGAACCGGAAAACCTGCCCTCGATCGTCCTGGTCGAGCGGCTGGGATTCCAAGCCACGGAGAATTTTTCTGATGGCGCGCGGCGCTACAGGATGACGGTTTGAACCATTTGAAATTTTACCAACCAACATCATGAGAGCCAGTTTTGACGATCTGCAGGCACGCTGTCAGCTCTCGCATAACAGCAACTCCAGGCGACCTTCCCGCAGGAGTGTTGCGCGCTGGATAGTCAAGCTTGTGAAGTACTCGCTGAGTTGTTGCTGAGTGTGCGCATAGAAACGTCCTTGCGCCTCGACGGGTCGGACGGTCAGGTGATCCTGATCGCAGATACCGTAGCGGCAGTGTTCCAGAGTCTGCGCGTAAAGCGTGCCGAATCCATAACCTAGAGTGCGCCCGTCAACATGCGGGCACAAGGCACGGCTCAAACCCTGGAGCACGACTAGATCAATACGGTGAAGCGCGTCCCAGAACAAGCAGATGTCAAACGTGACCTCCGCTGGTAATCCCATGTATTCAATAAACGACAGGCATGCGCTTTCTTCGTCGATCTCTTCCGGCGGACAGACAAACAATTCGTTTGAGAACAAATCAACGAAATGAATACGCGCGTTGTACTGAGAAAAAAAGTCCACTGTGCTTTGTGACCCAGAGCCCACGTCGAGCACAAACAGTCGCTCTCGATCCTCGATACCCTCGAGCAGCATCGGTAACAAGCGGCTCGCTACCAGTTCCTGTTTGGAAGCGACAGAGTCCGCTCTCTTGCGCGTGGCCGGTCTCCTGGAAAACAAGGATCAGCTACGCACTGCTTCGGGTACGTTTCTCATCAACAACGTCGACCTTCGAAGTGCTTGAAGAATGTTCCGAGGCAACGGCGATCGCGGGCACCTCGACTCCGGGGTCCATATCGATGCTACCTTTGAATTTCGCCCCATCTTCCAGAGTGACACGAGGGGCCACGATGTTTCCGAGCACACGCCCCGATCTGGTGATGATTACTTTCTCAGAACCGGTTACGTCGCCAGTAATCTGGCCTTCTACCTTCACAGTTTTAGCGGTCAAATCGGCAATCACCCGACCCGCCGGGCCTATGGTGAGATCGTGTCCGGTAAGCTCTATGGAGCCTTCGACCTTACCTTCGATCACCAGATTCTCTGCGCCGGTGACTTCTCCCTTGATTTTGATCGTTGACCCAATCACTGCTGCACTCCTTGTATTGAACGCGTCCACCGGAGGTGGCGCGGAATGGAACTTACCGGTTTGTCCGATAACGGGCTCCTCAGCGGAGCTGTCTTTGCGCTTTTCAAACATATCTGCGACCTCTGCTTCACATACGCTGGCAAATTTGCGGGCAGACCTGCGTCCACTCCCGGGCAAACACTATAGAACATCGTACCCTTCGAGAAATGACAACTTTCTGGAGTTAGCGCGATCATGTTGAAGGCCATGGGAGCAATTCTCATGTTCGCGACTCGGGCCGCAGGGCACGTTCGGCTTGAACACGTTGTGCATCGATAAGGTCCCTCGCCACATTCGCCGGAAGTCCCATCTCCTCGAGCATCACGTGCCCGAGTTGGAGCCCCGACTCCATCACCTCCAGGATCACCCGGGTAGCACCCTTGGCAATAAGGCTCGTTGCGTGAGCGGTATCGCGAGCCCGCGCTACTATTGGCACTTCGGGCGCCACGCGACGCGCGGCAAGCAGAACCTTCTCGGTGGCGCCAGGGTCATCGGTGCAGATTGCCAATACTGCTGAGTAGTTCAGTCGCATCTTTCCCAGCATCGCAGCCCGACTCGCATCTCCCAGATAAATTGGTGCCCCCTGTGCTCGCAGTTCAGCCACACGAGCGGCATCGAGATCCAGCGCCACGTGCGCGATCCGTTGTCGGTCGAGCAACGCCGCAAGCAAATGGCCGGTACGCCCGTAACCCACAATGATCACATGGCTTGTCAGGTCGTGAGCGATGTCGACACCGTCATCTGCCATCACCTGCCCGCCCTTTTCCATCGCGCCCCCAAGACGCCGCGCCAGCCGCGCCACAAGCGGTGTCAAAAACATGGTGGCGCCAACGACGATCAACATGAATTGCGCGGTAGGTTCGGGAACGTGTCCGAACCCTAATGCCATTCCAACTATCACAAAGGCAAACTCACCCCCCTGACCGAGAAGCAGGCCCATCTCGGTTGCGGATCCCCAGCCGAACCCGAACAAGCGAGCCAGACCAGCTGTCATCAGCGACTTGATGGCGAATAGACCGACGACGGACAGAACGATCCAGCCGGGATTGGTCAGTATCTCGGACAGATCGATACTCATGGCCACCGACATGAAAAACAGCCCGAGCAGCAGCCCCTTGAATGGCTCGATGTTAATCGCTATCTCGTGACGGTATTCGGATTCGGCAAGCAGAAGTCCCGCGAGAAAGGCACCCAGAGCTGCGGATAAACCGGCCGCATGAGTGGCTGCAGCAGTAACGATGATGAGCAGTAGCGTCACCGCCATAAACAGTTCCGGGCTTTCCGTGCTTCCTACAAATCGAAAGAGTGGTCGAACAACCAGTCTACC
>QIDL01000337.1 GCA_003228415.1 Gammaproteobacteria bacterium
TTGTCAGAGGTACTCGGGTGTCACGCCGAGGATATCCTGGTGGCTGACCAACCGGATGGTTTTTCCTGGATGAGTCTGAATTAGTCGGGTTTTCGTGCGGTTGGTAGATTCAAGATCCCCCTCTGACTGCCAATAAACAGGCTAACAGGCCAATGATTGGCCGGCGGGCGTAATCCGCAAGTAAGCGCCCGGAGTATTGGATTAAGGGAAAATAAGTGAAGTTGCGACGCCTTTCAGATTTGCCAGTCCGTCAGAAGGTATGGGGTGCGTTCGGCATCCTGTTGATATTAATAATTATTCTATCTATCGTATCCTGGCGCAGCCTGTCCCAGGTTAGCGCCGATCTCAGTCTTGTTGTGGAAGAACTGCAACCCACCATGCTGGCGTCCCAGGACCTGTCCCAGTCTCTTGAACATGCTTCTTCAGCGCTGGGTCTGTACCTGCTGACCGAGGAAGAGAGTAACCGCGAGGATTACCGGGAATCCCTGGAAGCTGTCGACGGCGCCCTCTCGCATCTGGAACAACTGCTACAGGAACGTCCGGACGTATCCCTGCAGAATCTTCGCAGCCTGGTCGAGCAATTCAAATCCTACGAAACAAAAATGGTCGGCCTGGTCAATGACAAGGCCAGCAATTTAGCCGGCATATCCTTCGCTGCACAATACCTGAACCCGATCAGCCAGCAGATGCTGCAACTGAGCGGCGAGATGGTGATGAGTGAATTCGAGGAAGACACCAACGAGTTGCGCCGCGAACTGTTCAACGAAATCCATGCACTGCGCTATAACTGGGCCAACGTTATGAACGGGGTGCGAGCCTATATTGCGTTCCTTGGTGAGCGTTCGCTAAACGAAATCAAACTCTATATGCAAGCGACCGATGCAAAAATAAAACGGCTGGCAGAATTCGAAGATGAACTGACTTTCGAACAGGAGGAAGGCCTGGCGGGTTTTGTCGAACTCAAGGAACAGTTTACCGCCAATCTCAAAAAGCTGCGCGCGATTGCTGATTCAGGGAATTGGCGTACTGACGTCAAGCTGATCCGTGATGAAATCAGCCCGCTGCTGAACCAGATTGACAGCGAACTCGACGCGCTGGTGGAACAGCAGCGCGGTCTCGCAGTCGCGACCAGCACGGCACTGCTGGCCAACATCGATCAGGACTCGACCTTTATCAGTATTCTGCTGGTGGCGGGTTTGTTGATAGGTGTGTTGGTGGCCCTGCTGGCCAGCAACCAGATCGTGACACCGATCCTGCGACTCAGGGAAATCCTGGAAGCGATGGCAAAAGGCGAGGGGGATCTGACCCAGCGCGTGAAGCTGGCCTCCGGCGACGAACTTGGACAGGCCTCCGGTTTCTTCAACCAGATGATGGCCGGTTTGCAGGAGATGGTCATGGACATCATCACAGAAGCACGCCAGGTCGAGCAGGGCGCGGCACAATCCAGTGAGCGTGTGACTGCCGTACAGGCTAACGTGGTCGAGAGTGCCGAGCGTACCCGCAACACGGCAGCGGCGACCGAACAGATGTCGGCCACCAGTGCCGAGATAGCGCGCAATGCCGAGACCGCCGCAGGCGAGGCCGAAAAGGCGCGCGGACAGGCGCAGGAAGGGAGTAGCGCCATGCAGCAGGTGGCGCACAAGGCGCAAACCATGGAAGCACAGATGAGCCAGTTGCAGGAGAGTGTAGACGCCATCGAGGCAAAGGGCCGCTCCATGGACAAGGTCATAGGAGTAATCAACGAGATCGCCGATCAGACCAACCTGCTGGCGCTGAATGCAGCTATCGAAGCGGCGCGTGCCGGTGAGGCAGGTCGTGGATTCGCCGTGGTGGCCGACGAAGTACGTCAGCTGGCTTCCAAGACCCAGCACTCAACCGCACAGATTCGCAAGCTGCTGGATGACAACCGGCACTCCAACCAGACGCTGGTAGCTTCTATGGAACAGGTGGTGGAAACGACCGGCACCATGCGCGTGTCCGTGGACGACACCGAGCAAGTGATCCGGCTCATGTCGGAAAATGTGGAAACGATGAATGAAATGGTCGAACATATCGCCCAGGCCGCGCGTGAACAGTCGCAGACCAGCGGCGAAATCGCTCACAATGTGGAAGTGATGTCGGGCAAGGAAACCGAGAACGCCGAGTGGATGAAGGCCAGCAGCGAGGATCTCGAAGAGCTGACCCGCACCTCGGCACGCCTGAACAAGGTTGTCGGGCATTTCAAAGTCTGATTCGCTGTACCCCCTCCAAGCCATCCAGTATCATCGCGGGCTTTCTTTGACCGAGAAAGTTCATGCTGCAATTGCCCGGTGCGCCCGCCTTTTCTGCTTTTCGGATGCAAAGACTTTGCGAGCAAATCCGCCGGCTGGCGCCGGTCGTTAGCGACCTGAGCGCGCACTTCGTACACTTTGTCGATCTCGAGCAGACGCTGTCTGGTGACGGGCATGAGGTGTTGTTGCAGCTGCTCGCTGTAAAGGGGACCGCTGTAAAGGGGACAGATTTAAAATCTGTCCCCGGTCAGGCGCAGGGTTCCGATCAGGTGTCGTTTTGGGTGGTCCCGCGCATAGGCACGATTTCCCCCTGGTCGAGCAAGGCTACCGACATCGCGCATAACTGTGGGTTGGTCGCGGTGCACCGTATTGAACGCGGCATCCGCTTCGACCTGACGCTGGCGCAAGGCGCCCGGCTGGATACGGCGGCGCGCGATGCCATCCTGCCATTACTGCACGATCGCATGACCGAGTCAGTACTGGATGATAGCGAAGACGCGCAACTGATATTCCGTCAGGCTGAACCCGCGCCACTGGTCAGCGTGGACATCCTGGGTGGTGGACGCGTGGCACTTGAACGCGCCAATGCGGAGCTGGGGCTCGCGCTATCGGACGATGAGATCGACTACCTGCTGGACAGCTTCACGGCACTGGGACGCAATCCCAACGATATCGAACTGATGATGTTCGCGCAGGCCAACTCCGAACACTGTCGGCACAAGATATTCAATGCCAACTGGGTTATCGACGGCGTGCCGCAGGACACTACGCTGTTCAACATGATCCGCGCCAGTCATGCAGCCAGCCCTGAGGGTGTCCTCTCCGCCTACCACGACAATGCGGCGGTTATCGAAGGACACAGCGCCCAACGCTTTATGCCCGACGCGCAGACCGGAGAGTACGGCGCCAGTGCGGAAGATGTTCACATCCAGATCAAGGTAGAGACGCACAATCATCCGACCGCCATTTCACCCTTTCCGGGAGCAGCCACCGGTTCCGGCGGCGAGATCCGCGACGAGGGCGCCACCGGGCGCGGCGCCAAACCCAAGGCCGGGCTGTGCGGGTTTTCGGTATCCAACCTGCGTATTCCTGATTACCTTCAGCCATGGGAAACCGATCATGGCAAGCCCGGGCGCATTGTGTCCGCGCTGGATATTATGATCGAAGCACCGCTCGGCGCCGCCGCCTTCAACAACGAATTCGGCCGCCCCAACCTGTGTGGCTATTTCCGAACTTTCGAGGAGCAGGTGCCGGGACCCGCCGGCGTCGAGCTGCGCGGCTATCACAAGCCCATTATGATTGCCGGCGGCTACGGCAATATCCGCGCCGGGCATATCGACAAACTGGATATTCCAGCCGGGGCACAGATTGTTGTACTGGGGGGTCCGGCCATGCTGATCGGCCTCGGCGGTGGTGCCGCCTCCTCGATGTCCAGCGGTACCAGTTGTGAACACCTCGATTTCGCTTCGGTACAGCGCGGTAACCCGGAAATGCAGCGGCGCTGTCAGGAAGTGATCGATCGCTGCTGGGAAAAAGGTGCCGACAATCCGATCCTGTCCCTTCACGACGTCGGTGCCGGTGGCATATCCAACGCGCTGCCGGAACTGGTTAATGACGCCGGCCGCGGTGGTGCTTTCGAACTGCGCGCAGTCCCCAATGACGAACCCGGCATGTCGCCCATGCAGATCTGGTGTAACGAATCCCAGGAACGTTATGTGCTGGCGGTGTCTGCGCAACGCATGGATGAGTTCCAGGCGCTGTGCGAACGCGAGCGCTGTCCCTTCGAGATGCTGGGCGAAGCGACCCTGGAACGACAGCTGGTGCTGGGCGACGGATACTTCGACAACACACCCATTGATCTGCCCATGTCGCTGTTGCTCGGCAAACCACCCAAGATGCTGCGCGATGTTCACCACCGCACCTTTAACAAACCGGAGCTGGAACTACCTTCAGATCTGGCGG
>QIDL01000068.1 GCA_003228415.1 Gammaproteobacteria bacterium
GATTCCGTTCGGTTCTGGCCGCGATGAAAGCCAGCGGACTGATCGCATCCAGGCCCCAGGCCTCCGCCGTCCAGACAGTATCCACGCCGAGTTTTTCAGCCTCAACCACATAATCCACCTGAGCGTCCATCTGCCGACGCCCCCCCGATGCTGCCCCACCGATGCCGATGCTGACCTTCATTGCCTGCTCCCGTTCTTTTCTTGAAATCGCAACTGTTATGATGATATCCGATCAGACAGCGGGGAACATCGATGCAGCCACTCATTCGATACGCGACGCTCATCTTCGCTTTCAGCTACATCGGCATTGCCGAGGCTGAGGTGGCGGCAGACGAGTATCGACTGCCCGGTGGGGCCGCCGACTATGGAGATCCCTACATCGCTGCAGGTTTCCGTGCCTTGTTTACCTGTTCTGCCCACTTCCTCATGCGGCGCTCTCTGAACGACATTCTCGAGGTCGAACTGGCGGATACCACGGCTCTGGAATTACCCGACCCGGTGATCGATCAGGACAGAGGCCTGGTGTCTGCCGGTGACGGCCATGGAAATGACGTCATCGCCGCGTTCCGGGACACCATGGGCTGTACCGTCGTGCCGCCGAACTGGCGGGCCGCTGACGTCCCCAAGCTGCCTTACGTGCACCGTGCGCTGGAGGAAAACGACCCGGATGTCTCATATCCCGTCGGCGACCTGGCCAATCCCCGCCCGAATGCGGATCAGCGGGCCTGGCTGAGAAAAGCCTTCGATGGTGAAACGTTCGGTGACAACACCCTGACTGTCGGTGTGTTGATCATTCGCGATGGCAACATCGTTGCCGAGGACTATCGAGGTGGATTCAGCAAAAACCAGGGCTACCGCACCTGGTCGACGGCGAAAAGCATCAGTGCAAGTCTGATCGCCATCGCCGCCGGTCAAGGTCTGATCGATCTGGATGCCAGCGTGCCGATCCCCGAGTGGCAGGGGCCTGGCGATTCCCGCCGCGCCATCACCTGGAAGCACCTGATGTGGATGTCCAGCGGCTTATGGAGCGAGGGCTCAAATACCAACGCCGTCTACTTCGCCGGTCAGGACGCGATAAGCGCTGCAACGACCACCCCAATGGAGGAGAAACCCGGCGAACGCTGGAAGTACGCCAATAACGATACTCTTTTGCTCCTGCGTGCTCTGCGGAGCGTGCTGAATGACGATCTGACGTACCTCAGATATCCCTATGATCGACTGCTTGGTCGCATCGGCATGCACCACACCTGGATGGAAACCGACCATCAGGGGAATTTCATCGGCTCCAGCCAGGTCTATACGACGGCCAGGGACCTGGGGCGATTCGCCCTGCTGTACCTGCAGGATGGCTCCTGGCAGGGTGAACGGATCCTGCCGAAAGGCTGGGCCGAGTTCGTCTCAACGCCAGCGCCCGCACTCGACCCGGTGGCTGACCGACCTGGCTACGGCGCCCAGTTCTGGCTGTTGGGCGGTCTCGAAGGACTACCCGAGGACACCTACACCACATCGGGCAACAAAGGACAGCACGCGACCATCATCCCCGCACACAACATGGTGGTGGTCCGAACGGGTATCGATCCGCTGGGAGCGCGATGGAATCACCCTCGCTTCGTCAGTGCAGCCCTGGAGATGTTCGCCCGCTGATCCCGCGGGTACAAAAGCGCAGCAGCCCTCGCCGTCTCGCTTGAGATGCAGGGCATTCTGCAGCACTCGATCGGCCAGTCTGGCAAACGGCAGAGACTGCAACCAGACCCGCCCGGTTCCCTCGAGCGTGGTCAGGAACAGTCCCTCGCTGGTTAAAGCGCGTTTCGCTGCACCCCACAGTTTGCCCATCAGGCCAGCTTCCGAGCCATCACCAAAGCGCGTAGCGAAGTCAATTCCCTCGGTCATGTACATCATCATTCCGGCTTCCGCTATCACGGTTTCACCGGGATCCAGAGCAATATCCACGAACTGCATGGACTCGCCCTGTATGTCGAACGTTACCTCGTCAACCATCGCCGGGCTCCTCTATTCCTCCTGCACTCAACTCATCCAGACAGATCCGCGCGCCGGTCAAGCCCGGGTCTTCATCCAGTACCAGGTACAGCGGAATCTCGGCGGCGAAACTCTCGAGTTCTCCTCGCTCATCAAATCTTCTACGCATCGGACTGGACCGCGCAAAGTCTCGCAACTTCGGCACTATGCCGCCGCCGATGTAGACGCCCGATCGAGCGCACACCGTCAATGCGAGATTACCGGCCGCAGCACCCAGCAAACCAAAAAATATTTCCAACGTCTGATGGCATACCGGGTCATCGGCCGCCACACCCTGGGAGCTTATTTCTTCGGTTGTCATCTGTTCCGGCTCCGCGCCCCAGAGCGTTGAAACCGCTCGATAGAGATTGATCAAACCCGGTCCCGACAAAACCGTTTCCCAACACACGCTACCGTGGACGTCCTGCAGAATCCTCACCACTTCCTGCTCCAGAGGGTTACCGGGGGCGATATCTGCGTGGCCGCCTTCCGAAGGCAATACCTGCCAGCGACCGTCCGCCGCCGGTACCAACAGGCTCATTCCAAGGCCGCTACCCGGACCAATCACCGCTTTCACTCCGGTCTCGCGGCTCGAAGCGTCGTTGCCGCCAAGCTGCTCGAGCGAGACGAGAGCGGGTATCGCCTTGGCAAGCGCATAGAAATCATTGACCAGGTGCACAGGACAGCCCAGTCGTGCGCTCAAAGAACTCGCCGAGAAGCGCAAGCCACCATTGGTGATCTGACCGATCTCTTCGGCAACCGGACCTGCTACGGCCAGACAACACCTCTTCAACTTTTCCAAGCCGAGCGCGTTGCAGGCATCGGCGAGCAGCACATCTGCCGAGGTGTAGCCAGCAGTCGGCAACACGGTCGTACGACAGCATTCCACACCGGTGTCCGCACGTTCATCGATGTCGTGACGTGCAAACCTGGCGTGGGTTGCGCCGATATCGGCGACCAAACAGGAATCTGCTTCCATGGCAGCGCAGTATGCTGATCAGGGTCGCGTCCGGCAACGCTGCCTCGAATTCGGTACGCCGTTATGTTTGCTGCCTGTCCCGCGTCAGATCTGCACCAGGTCTGCAGCAGGTGACAGCCTTGTATTGCGCACTTCTTCGAGTAAGGTGCGAAACATGAATCTTCGAACGCTCCTGTGCTGTGTCGTTCTGGCGGTACTGGCCTTGCCGGTGCACGTGCAGGGAGCGGTCGCGCAAGGAGCGGTCGCGCAGGGAGCGGTCGTGCACGGAGCGGTCGTGCACGGAGCAGTTGCGCACGAAGCGCTGCACATAGGCAATGGCGGGGAACCCCAGACGCTCGATCCTCACCGCTACAACCTGCGCCTCGAAGAAACAATTCTGACAGATCTGTTTCTCGGTCTGACCGCGATGGATGCACATGGCACAATCGTGCCCGGCGCGGCCGAATCCTGGTCCGTCAGCGCAGATGGCCTCAGCTGGACGTTTACGCTCAGGAAGGACCTGCGATGGTCCGATGGTGCACCCATCGGTGCCGAAGATTTCGTCTACTCCTTCCGCCGCCTGCTGGACCCGGCGACCGCCGCCAGTCTCGCCTATTTCATGTACCCGCTGAAAAACGCCAGAGCGATCAATGCAGGGAAACTGCCGCCGGAGGCTCTCGGTGCCGCCGCACCTGACCCTCAGACCCTGATACTGGAGCTGGAACTTCCTTATCCCCACCTTGCTGAACGTCTGCTGTATCCGACCGGTTTTGTGGTCCCGCGCCACGTCATCGAAGCAGTGGGTGATGAGTGGGTGAAGTCGCAGCACTGGGTGAGCAACGGTGCCTATCGACTTCAAGAGTGGCGCCCACAGGGTTTCATACAGCTCGAAGCCAACCAGTACTTTTACCAACCGGCAAAGATTCCCACTGTTTTTTACCATCCGATCGCCAACGAGCAGAACGCCTACAATCGCTATCGAACCGGGGAGATGCATGCTATCGGTGCCTTCCCGGCAAACGAGCTGACCCATGTCCAGCAGAATATGGCGGCACACTTACGGACTTCACCGCTGCTTTCGATGGCTTATCTGGTATTCAACACCAGCCGTCCGCCGTTTGACGACCCGCGGGTACGGGAAGCGCTGGCGCTGGTGATCCAACCCCATATCCTCACGGACAAAGTTCAAAGAACCGGCAACTATGCCGCACTGAGTTTCGTGCCATCCCTGGTCCAGGACTACACCTCAC